>JAEHCT010000127.1 GCA_020697635.1 Candidatus Bathyarchaeota archaeon | reverse complement strand
ATATAACTAATTCAAACCTTCTCTAGGCGAGTATCGAAATTCCGTTATTCCATATAACAGGTATATTAAATTTCTTACACTATAACAAGCGGGTTTATGGGATAAAGAATTTGCTACATAGACTTTTTGATATTTATACGGTAGAGAATTTCCAGCTTACCCATATCGTGGCAGCGAAAAGAGAAAACGCTGTTAAAGCACGACCTAAATGTTGTGTTTTCTAACTCCACAGGTTTGTCTCAACCAGCTGATAATCGTAGATACTAACATACATGTGTGTCGTACGGCCATAGAAGTCAAAATATATTTTTGTGCTGTTGAGGTGAGACTCGAGCAGCACACCGGTCACCTGGTCGTAGTAATCGTTCTTCGACCTAAACACATTAAACCTTCCCTGAGATATCAAACCCTCAACGTCTCGCTCCCAGGTAACGTGATTAGCTGCCCTCCATGCCCCACAATAGACCCTTCTCACAGTCTCGTTTATCTTCTGACTCCACGGGAACTCCTTAGTCTCATCATGTTCGTCACACATAACTATGGTCTGAGGAAGTAGGTCTCCCTTTGTGAGGCCACACGGGATGAAAAGGTCATTGACTCTGAAATGAGGATGAGTGTAGTGCGGTTTGGTTGGGTCACCGTTTATGACTTGCTCAAACTTTACAGATCCATTAAAGTCTATCAGAGTCTCCTTGAATGTAATGTTGTTCAAGTGCCTGTCGAGGACCTCTATAAACGTGTAATACTCAACATCGGTATAGGATGATGTTTCCTCACTATGTAGAACCCCTACATAATGGGTTCGATATTTAGCTACGTCGCCTACCTTGACGCCGACAGTATGTGTTTCCTGTTTCTGGTTTAAAGTTAGGAATATAATCAGTGTAATGATGAGGGTTGCTATACCAAGGTACGAGCGAGTATTATTATTCAACATTTATTTCTAACCGCATCTAAGATATAGAATTATACCCACGATTATGATGCATGCAAGCATCTGCAATTATGAAAATATCTCATTTCTGATTTTAGTGTATATCACTCAAGAAAAATTCAAATTGGCGACTTGATAATGGTATGACTAATTCAAACCGTCTAAAGGCGAATATTGGAATTCATTTATTCCATGTAACAAGGTACAAACCGATCTGCCAAGTCGCCGAAACACCCAATCAAAGGGGTAAACGAGAAATATTAACCCAGAAAACAAATAAACCCCACGACCCCTCTAAAAAAATTTCTGGTATGACCAGTAACAGGTCATAAGATGAGCCCTAGAAACGCCGTTGGCAGGCAACCCGCCGCAGCCTACCTCTTCACGAGGCCCAGCCTCACCGCCAACCCATCGATCTCGTACTCCTTGACGGCGGCTCCCTCGGGGGCCTCGCCCCTCACCAGCTCAACGCTAAGCGTCTCAGCCATGATGTAACCCGCCTCCTCAACGAACACCTCCATCACCGCCTCATCCCCCACGTAGTACGTCACGATGGTGTCATCGATCTCGAAGTCAGCCTCCTTCCTCAACGCCTGGACACGCCGAACCACGTCCCTCGCCAAACCCTCGCTCTCCAGGCCCCCAGACAACACCGTGTACACGCCCACCAGCAGCCCACGGTCCTCCACCACAGAGAAGTCACCCCGAGGAACAGACACCAGCTCCACCTCCTCCGGCAACACCTCCACAGGCCCACCATCCACCAACACCATCACCGGTTCACCCGCGCCCAGCGCCTCAGCGGCATCCGAGCCAAGACCCCTCACCGCCTCAGCCACCCCCGGGAACAGCCTACCATGCTTACGCCCCAGCCGGGAAGGCACCGGCTCCACCGTCAGACTCTGCAGCAAACCCCTATCAGAGGACGCCCTGACCGCCTTGACGTTCAGCTCCTCCCTCACCAGGTCGCTGACCCTGCCCAGCCTCGGCAGATCCTCCGCCGGCACCACCACCACCGCCTCACCCAGCGGCTGCCTGAGCTTGATGCCGCACTGGCTCCGAGCCGCACGGCCCATGCTGCTCAGAGTCATCGCCAGATCCATCTCCGCCAAAAGCTCCACGTCCACCACGGACTCGTCCACCTCAGGCCACCCGCAGTGATGAACGCTCTCCGGCACCCCCGGCTCCACAGGCCGCACCATCCTCTGGTACAGCGCCTCGCTCAAGTGCGGCGTCACCGGCGCCAACAGCAACACCACCGTCCTCAGACACCTGTACAGGGTGCTATACGCCGCCCGCTTCTCGTCATCGGCCTCCGTCTTCCAGAACCGCCGACGACTCCTACGCACATACCACTTGCTGAGCACGTCAACGAACCTGTCAATCTCCAGACAAGCTGTCTGGGTGTCGTAGCCCTCCAGCGCCTCAGTGACGCTCTCCACCGTCCGGCTTAGCCTCCCCAGCACCCACCTGTCCAGCGGCTCCAGCTCCCCGGGCTGCTCCGCCGGCGTCCACCCGTCCAAGGAAGCGTACTGGTAGAAGAAGTTGTAGACGTTGAGCAGCGTCATGAATAAGAGCCGCCTCACCTCTTTAGCCTTAGTATACCCGAACAACAGGTTGCTCTCAGGCTTCGTCGTGCAGCATATCCACCTGATCACGTCGGCGCCCATGGTGTCCGCGGCGTCATCGAACCAGATGGCATTCCCCCAGCTCTTATGCATCTCCCGCCCATCCTCTGCAAGCACCTGGCCGTGCCCCAGACAAACCCTGTAAGGCGTCCTCCGCACCAGAATCGTGCTCTCCGCCAGCATAGCGTAGAACCAGTTACGGAACTGCCCCGGGAAAGACTCCGTGATGAAGTGAGCCGGGAACCACTTCTCCCAGTACCCCGGGTCCTGCCTGTACTGGATGGTGCTGAACCCCACTATCCCAGCGTCCAGCCAAGGGTTACCCACGTCCGGTATACGCGTCGCCACGCCGCCGCACCTCTCACACCTGATCTTAACCTCATCGATGTACGGCCTGTGGGGGCTGTGCCCCTCGAACCGGTCCCACCCCTCCACCGCCCTCTCCTTGAGCTCCTCCCTGGATCCTATGACGTCGAACCAGCCGCACCCACAGGTCCAGATAGGCAGCGCGAGGCCGTAGTACCGCTTCTTGCTTATCATCCAGTCGTCCATGTTGCGGAGCCAGTCAAGCTCCCTCTTGAGCCCGAACCCGGGGATCCACTTCACCTCGTTGGCGCTGTCCATGATCTGGTACCGGAGGTTCCGGTCCTTCTCGTCCTCGGTCACCTCCTCGAGGGGCTTGTCCAGCTTCTCCCCCATGTCGATGAACCACTCGCTGACGTGCCTGAATACCAACTCGCTACCGCAGCGCCAGCACACCGGGTACCTGTGCGTATACCTCTGGGTCCTGTAAAGTAGATCCTTCCTCCGGAGATCTTCGAATATGGGCTCCGCCGAGTCGTAGACGTGCACGCCGCTGAGCCAGCCGAAGCCGTCGATAATGACGCCGAAGTCATCAAGCGGAGCGGGAGCGGGCAGTCCGTACTGCTTTCCGAGCACAAGGTCATCCTTGCCGGCCCCCGGCGCTATGTGGACTATGCCCGTGCCCTCCTCCTCGCCCACCTCGTCCCAAAGGATGACTCTGTGGGCCTCGGGCACACCCATCTCCTCGATAAGGGGCAGCTCGTCGAAGGGGCCGCTGTATCTCCAGCCGTCCATCTCCGCGCCGCTCAGCTCCCCCAAGACCTCCACGTTCTTCTGATCCTGTATGGCAGACTTCAGGGCGCCCTTGCTGAGGTAGAGCACCTCGTCTCTGTACTTGACCTTGACATAGGTAAGGTCGGGGTGCACTGCGGCGGCGACGTTGCTCGTGAGGGTCCAGGGCGTGGTCGTCCAGATGAGGAGAGACCCCTCCCTGTCCCTCAACCTGAAGAGCACGTAGACGCTGGTGTGGGTGAGCTCACGGTAGCCCTCAGTCACTATCTCATGCTGGCTTATGCCCGTGCTGCACCTGGGGCACCAAGGCATCGCGTCCGCCCCGATATAGATCCAGCCCCGCTCGTGGCAGCTCTTAAGCGCCGCCCATATCATGTAGTTGTTCTCGTCGCTGAGAGTGTAGTAGCTCCCCCCCAGCTCGGGCATCCCCAGGTTCCCCACCAACCACTCGGCCGTCCCCGTCACGGGCCCCCTGGAACCCACGTACGTCGTCTCCTCCAGGGGGGTCTCCAACGCCTCGGCCAGCTTACGGAGCTCACCCGGGTCGTTCCAGTCCGTCCACATCCCCAGCCGCATAGACTGCTCCGTCTGGATGGCCGAGTAGTTAAGCACACGCTGCTTGCACTTCTTCACGAAGTCGGCCAGCCCATAAGCCTCGATGTCCAGCTTAGACTCGAAGCCAAGCTCCTTCTCCACCTCGACCTCCACCCAGAGCCCCTGACAGTCGAAGCCGTTCTGGTTCCTCACCTCGTATCCCCTCATGAAACGGTACCGCGCGAACAGATCCTTGTAGGTACGGCCCCACGCGTGGTGGACGCCCATAGGGTTGTTCGCAGTAATAGGGCCGTCGATGAAACTCCAATGAGGACGATCCTCACCCTCCTGCATCTCGACCCGTCTACGGTAAGCGTCCGTGTCCTCCCAGACCCTCTGGACCTCGCGCTCAAGCGCCGGTATATCCACCTTGCTGTCCAACGGTTTATAGCTCATGCTAGCCCACCCAACACTCCCTAAAACATAAAACGTTATTCATCGTGCCCAGTGACAGCCTAAGCCAGAATTTTATAGTCACCGGACACCTAACGCACCGCAAATAAGGGCAGGCTAACCAAATAAAAACA
>JAEHCT010000126.1 GCA_020697635.1 Candidatus Bathyarchaeota archaeon | reverse complement strand
AACTTGACGCCCTTGGCCAGGTAGATCGTGTAGGTCAGGTGATCAGCTGAGAGGTCCCAGCTCTCCGCGATCCACGGGACCGGGCCGCCCGTCACGGGGTCCGTCCGCACTAGGTAGTCGCTCATCGGGTCTAGGAAGTCGTAGCTGGCCGTGGCTCCCGCGTTGAACTGGTGTTGCTCTGGCGGGTCAGACGGCGTGGCGATCACGAGGGTCTCCCCGTGGACCACGGCGGTGTCGTATTGGTAGCCCTCGAACGGCTCGTCCAGGACGACGCCTGACGAGTCGAAGTCGGGATTCCACTCGACTCCTGTTTCGGTGGTTATCCCGAAGATCGGGATGGTTGAAGACAGTAGTAGCGTTAGTATAGCCAAAAGGATAATCGGTTTTTTCATCTATCGATCTCCTCAGGCTTTACATTGATTAATATTTATATAACGTTTTAGAACCGAGTTATTCTCCATACCTCTATTAATCCGTATTAAAACACGTTTTAGTTAAGAAAAAGAAAATAATAACTAGTAATTCTAGTCACAATACAATGGCGTATCACTACAGCTCACTCGAAGGCAAGCCCGGCGACAAGCGCCGTCAACAAGGTGAAGAACGCGGTCATAAGGGTATACTGCCCCACCTTCAGGAACGCGGCGTAAACGAAGAGTTGTCTGTACCCCGGGTCCTCGATGACACCGAACACGACGGGCGCCGAGAGGGTGAGCAAGAGCATCGCCGCGGACACCGCGATGACGGCGAAAGTGAGCACCATTGTCCTCCTCATGCTTCTCTGGAACCAGCCGATGCACATCACCAGGGCGCACGGTACCAGTATTGTGGTCAACACGCCTGGCACCCCGTAGATGTTAGAGGCGAACAAGCCCATGTTGATTATCACGGAGCTTGCCAACACCAGGGCTACTGGCCCAAGCTTCTCGGTGACCGGCATCGTGGAATGTAGTTTGAACCTGTCGATTAAAGTCTAGCGCCTTATGGACGGGGTTGGACTACTGCGTCGCCTCTTAGGTGGATATAAATGGCGCGACCCGGATACATCGTTTTGGTTCAGATACAATTATTGCCATTTTAGGGAAAACGTGTATGGGGGATGAAGGACGATGACGCTTGAGACCGGTTGGGCGGAGAGAAGAAGGATGTACGCCCGGTTTCTGTTGTCGTTCCTCTTCGTCGGCCTCGTCATGAAGATACTCGGCGAGTTCACCCACGAGGCGGGTCACGCCCTCATGGTCCTCGCGCTGGGCGGCACCGTCAAAGGGGTGTTCATCAACTTCGAGTGGCCTTTCAGCCTGTCGCACACCACGTGGGTGCTTAACGCACCTACGGGCGGCCAATTGGCGCTGATAGCGGTAGCGGGCATCCTCAGCGACACGCTGCTGACAGTTCTGGGCCAGTACCTGCTCCTGAGCAGGAGGGTCAGCCATCCCTTGGCGACTGTCTCGGTTTTCTGGCTGAGCTTCTGGACGTACCTCAACTCGATGGTCTACCTTGTGGTGGGCTCAGTCCACCCCTTCGGCGATATACTCGACCTCATCGAGGTAGTGCCAGTGCCGAGGCTGCTCATAGGTGTGCTTGGCGTCACGTTGTTGGCTGCGTACACGTACTCTCTGTCGCTGATCCTGCGCGGCATCTTCAGCCAGCTTCTGGAGCCGGAGAGGGCGTCCGAGATGGTCTCCATGTTCTGGATTCTGCTACACATGTTCTTCGTGCTGGCCACCATCATCAGGTACGGATTACCAATACCCCCTGAGATCGCGGCCGCCTCGCTTGTGCTGGTATTCACGCTGTCTTATATCTCCGGAAGGGGTCTGATCTTTCTGGTCTCCCGGCTGGGGACAGGGGAAAGGTTGGAGCTGATAGGTTCACCGGAGCTAAGGCCGCGGGAATCAGAGGCCGAGGGCGACAGAGGCAGGAGGGAGAAATACGGCTATGCCGTCATACTGCTGGTCGCGGTTGTAGCGGTCCTTGCCACAGGCGTCATGGTGAACCAGTACCTCTCAACGTACAACCTCATCATGAAGACCGAGGTGGCGGTAGAGACCACAGGTTTCGAGATTGGGCAGGGCGCCGCCGTCCTCTATGTTAACGTCTCCGTATACAATCCGACGCCCGAGACCCTGAAAATCAAGAGGGTCGAGTTCGACGTGAAGCTGAACGGCAAGTACATGACCCATATGACCCTCAACGAGATAGCATCCATTGCTCCGGGTGAGACGGTCTTCTTCGGGGAGACTGTGGCGCTTCCCGCGGATAGGGGCTTCACCATAGACGAGGCTGTGAGGGACGGCAGCTGGGACTGGACCGTCTCAGGCGTCGGGTACGTAGACACCCTTTTCGGCGAGACTCTGCTACGGTTCAGGTGCTTCTCGACCGTGGCGCCGAGTTCCTAGAAATATAATAGGAGGCGCTTAGATGTGGTGGCAGGCCACGAAGTGGCCTTCCCCGTGCTCCTTCAGCTTGGGCTCCTCTCTATTGCATAGGTCCGTCGCCTTGGGGCACCTTGGGTGGAACCTGCACCCCGACGGGGGGTCGATGGGCGTCGGTACCTCGCCGCTTATGATTGCCTTGGCCTTCTCGATCTGGGGGTCGGGCACAGGCACCGCCGCCATCAATGCAACCGTATAGGGGTGCAGCGGGTTGTTCACGAGGCCGTCCATGTCCGACATCTCAACGATCTTGCCCAAGTACATGATGGCGCCTCTGTCGCAGATGTGGCGGGCGTATGCAAGGTCGTGGGTGATGAACAGGTAGGTGACGCCCTTCGCCTCCCCCGACTTGAGCATAATCTTGAGGAGCCCTGCCCTGATGGATACGTCCAGCATCGAGATGGGCTCGTCGGCCACGATGAACTCGGGGTTCATCACCATCGTCCGTGCGATGGCGACCCTCTGCCTCTGGCCGCCGCTCAGCTCGTGGGGGAACCGGCCTATGAACTCCTCCGGGGGCACCAGCTCCACGTCCTTCAGGGACCTGTAGATGAGCTCATCCACCTCGGCCGTGGTGTCCGCGAGGCTGTGGATGCTGATGGGCTCCGCGATGATGTCGTGAACAGTCATCCTGGGGTTCAGGGACTCGTAGGGGTCCTGGTAGACGATCTGCATCCTCCTCCTGAGGTCCTTCATCTCCCGCTTCCCTATGCCCGTGATGTCCTGCCCCTGGAAGTAGATGTGACCGCCCGTGGGCTCCAGCAGCCTGAGCAGGGTCTTCCCCGTGGTGGTCTTTCCGCAGCCGCTTTCACCGGCGAGGGCGAATATCTCCCCCTTGGCGATGTCGAAGCTGACGCCGTCCACCGCCTTCACGTACTTGGTCTTCTTCGACGTAAGCGTGGAGACGAAGCTCTTCCTCACCGGGAACCACTTCTGCAGGTCCACGACGCTTAGCTCGACTTCCTGGCCTTCCATCTTACGCATCTCCCCCGGTCAGCAGGTGGCAGGCGGCGTAGTGTCTGCCCCCGAGGCCGATGAACTTGGGTACCTCTTTACTGCAGATGTCCATGGCGTAGGGGCAGCGTGGGTTGAACCTACATCCCGTCGGCGGGTCCAAGAGGTTCGGCGGCGTCCCCTTGATAGAGACCAGCTCCCTCTTTGCCTCCTTTATGCTCGGGAACGCCCCTATGAGTGCCTTGGTGTAAGGATGCTTTGGCTCCGAGAACACCGTGTCTATGTCGGCGTACTCCACGATCCTCCCCGCGTACATTATGGCGCAGGTTGTGCACGTCTGCGCCACCACCGAGAGGTCGTGGGTGATGAGCATCATGGTAAGCCCCAGCTTGGCCCGCAGGTCGTTGATAACCTGCAGCGTCTGGGCCTGAACGATGACGTCCAGCGCGGTGGTGGGCTCGTCCGCGATTATGAACTCCGGGTTGCAGGCGAGGGCCATGGCTATCATAGCCCTCTGCTTCATGCCGCCGCTGAACTCGTGGGGGTAGTTGGTGACGCGATCCGGGTCGATACCAACTAGGCTGAAGAGCCCCCTCACCCTGTCCATCGCCTCCTCCTTCTCCACGTCCTCGTGGAGCAGCATGGCCTCCGCTATCTGGTCGCCTACCCTGAAGACGGGGTTCATGGCATTCATGGCCCCCTGGAACACGTACGACAGCCTCTTCCACCTGTACTCCTTGTTGAACGTCTTGTCGTCGACCGTCAGCATGTCGTCGCCGTTGAACAGTATCTTGCCGCTGACGAAATGTCCGTTGTATGGGAGGAGCCTGAGGATGGAGAGGGCGAACGTGGTCTTCCCGCACCCCGACTCTCCCACCAGGCCGATGGCCTCTCCCTTCTCCACCTCTAGGTCGACGCCGTCGACTGCCTTGACGTCTCCCTTGAGGGTCGAGTAGTACATTCGGAGGTCTTGCACATTCAGGATAGGCATCTGAGTTCCTCGGATCAAGTAATCGCTTACGTTTATCAAACTTAGGATCGGTGATTATGGTTAGACTGATGCCGTGTCTCCTCTTGTGGAGCCTGGGGAGTAGTTTGCGCCGGTCCCAGATACCTATATTAACAATTCCGCTGTTCATAGTGCCGGGTGTTCAAGGTGCCGATGAGACAGCCGATAGTCTGCATGCTGGGTCACGTAGACACGGGGAAGACCAGCCTCTTGGATAAGATCAGGGGCACAGCCGTGCAGGTAAGGGAGGCAGGCGGGCTCACCCAGCAGATCGGCGCCAGCTACTTCCCCTTCGACACGCTCGTCGCGATAACCCAGCAGCTGATGCAGAACGTCAACTTCAACGTCAAGGTACCTGGACTCTTGGTAGTGGACACACCGGGGCT
>JAEHCT010000125.1 GCA_020697635.1 Candidatus Bathyarchaeota archaeon | reverse complement strand
GATAAAAGAGTTTTTTAGAATCAGATCAGAATCTTTTGTCACACCTTCGCGGTGTCAATCACCTTAAAATCCATGACTTTGGCGAGGTCCTTGGGTGAGAGTTCTATACCATAGAGGTGGTTCCCAGAGCCGAAGTTGATCCGCTCCTTCATGAAGACCCGTTCATCGACGTAAAGAGGGACGTCCAATGTGAGGGGGCACACTGCACCGGGTTTTACCCCCGTGGTCTCCTCCACCTCGTCCGGTGCCGCGACGCTCGCTTTCCCTATGAGGCCCCGCAGCTTCCTGAAGTCTATTCTGTCTCCTCCCCTCAAGAACACCGCGTGCATCAGACCCTCACCGTCTTTAAGAATAATGGTCTTACAGATCTCGTCAAGGTCTACCTCGTGCTTGGCGTACCTCACCACGTCCTCCACCGTGACGGCCCTATCGGTCAGCTCGACGACCCTATAGTCGACGCCTTTCTCCTCCAGGAGCTTCGCCGACGCGAGTTGCATGCCTACACTATCATGGCTGCCGTTGAAGAACTGTTCGACGCGAACCGCGTTTTTTTATAGTGGGTGCCTTCCTTCATAGACAATTAACTGGTAGATTCAAATGAGTGAAGGCTTGAACATCGTCGTCCCCATCAAGCAGGTCCCGGAGACGACGGAGGTGCAGTTCGACGAGGAGACAGGGAGGCTCATACGCGAGGGCGTCGCAGCCATAATCAACCCATTCGACGAGTACGCCATAGAGGAGGCGCTAAGCATCAAGGAGAAGCTGGGGGGCGTGGTGAAGGCCATAACCATGGGCCCGCCTTGGGCGGCGGACGCCCTCAGGGACGCCATAGCCATGGGCGCCGACGAGGGGTGGCTGGCCACCGACCGCGCCTTCGCGGGGGCGGACACCTGGGCCACCAGCCTAACGCTAGCCAGGTGCATCGAGAGGATGGGAGGCTACGACCTCGTGATATGTGGCCTGAAGACCACAGACGGCGACACCGGGCAGACGGGCCCCGAGATGGCGGAGCACCTAGACATACCCCACGTCTGTTACGTCAACGAGATCACGGAGATCGGCGACGGCAGGGTGGTGCTGAAGAGGAACATGGACGAGGGCATCGAGACCCTCGAAGCATCCCTGCCTCTCCTCATCACCGTGGGCAAGGACATCAACCAGCCGAGGCTAGCCACCCTCCGGGGCCGCCTCAAGGCCAAGAAGGCCGAGATCAAGGAGATCACCAACAACGACCTCAAGATGAACCCCAAGGAGATCGGCCTTGACGGCAGCTTCACCAGAGTCGTGAAGTTGTTCGAGCCCGAGACCCACGAGGCCGGGGAAGTCGTCGAGGGAACCCCAGACGAGCTGGCGGAGGCCATCCTAGCGAAGCTGCAGGAGTGTAAGGTGATCTAGATGGGCGAGGTACCTGTTAAGATTACGGACGCCTGCACTGGATGCGGCGTATGCGTGGACGTCTGCCCCTTCGGCGCCATCGACACGGTGAACGGGAAAGCAGTCATCAATGAGGCCTGCCGGGCGTGCGGCCAATGCGTCGATGTCTGCCCCGTCGGGGCCATCGAGATGAGCGAAGCAGAAGCTGTTGACCTCTCGGATTACCGGGGCGTAATGATGTACGCCGAGCAGCGGGGTGGAAGGGTTCATCCGGTGAGCTATGAGCTGCTGGGTAAGGCCCAGGAGCTAGCCGCCGCGCTGTCTGAGCCCGTATACGCCGTCATTGTCGGCAGCGGCGTGGGCGCCGGCGCCGAGGAACTCGTCAACAGGGGCGCAGACAAGGTGTTCCTGTACGACGACCCGGCGCTCGCCGAGTTCAGGGACGATCCTTACACCGATCTGTTGGCGCAGTGCTGCAGGGATGAGAAGCCGAGCATATTCCTCATCGGGGCCACGAGTCTGGGTAGGAGCCTTGGCCCCAGGGTGTCCGCCAAGCTACATACTGGGCTGACCGCGGACTGCACATACCTCGACATCGACCCCGAGACGCGACTGCTCAGGCAGACGCGGCCCGCCTACGGCGGAAACATAATGGCCACCATCGTCACACCCAACAGCAGGCCCCAGATGGCCACAGTCAGGTACAAGATGTTCACCGAGGCAGCGAAGGTAGACAACCCGAAGGGCTCCGTAGTCGAAAAGCCTATCGACCTGTCCAACGTAAGGGACAGGGTAAAGGTGCTTGGCTTCGATGAGGCCAAGGAGCAGGTGAGCATAAGCGAGGCCGACCTAATCGTCTCTGGGGGCCTCGGCATGGGCGACCCGGAGGGATTCGGGTTGATCGGGGAGCTGGCTGAGACCCTGGGAGCCGCAGTCGGGGCCTCACGGCCCACGGTCGACGAGGGATGGATCGACTACAGGCACCAGGTGGGTCTGAGCGGCAGGACCGTGAGGCCCCAGGTCTACATGGCGTGCGGCATCAGCGGCGCCGTCCAGCACCAGGCGGGCATGAAGACCAGCGACGTCATCATCGCCGTGAACAAGGACCCGGAGGCCCCCATCTTCAAGATCTCCAGCCTCGGAGTGGTCGGGGATTTATATGAGGTGATTCCGCGTCTCATAGAGAAGATCAAGGAGCATAGATGACATGCCTGAATACAACAAGGTAACACCTGAACTGTGGAAGCAGATAGAGGCCATCGTAGGGACGGAGAACGTATCCTCCAGCCCAGAGGACCTGGAGAAGCACGCGGTAGACGAGAGCCCGCTGGAGCCCCACCCGCCGCAGCTGGTCGTACGGCCAGGCTCGACGGAGGAGGTATCCAGGGTGATGAGGCTGGCCAACGAGAACATGGTCCCCGTGACGCCTCAGGGCTCCCGCACCGGCCTGAGCGGGGCCTCCCACCCGATCCATGGCGGCATCGCCCTGAGCCTCGAAAAGATGAACCGCATACTAGAGATCGACGAGGACAACCTCATGGCCACCGTGGAGCCGGGAGCATTGATCAGCGAGATCCACGAGGCCACCGAGGCCTTGGGCCTCTACTACCCCCCCGACCCGGGTCAGGATTCGGGGAGCATAGGAGGCAACATCTCCACCAACGCGGGCGGTATGCGGGCCATGAAGTACGGCGTTACAAGGGACTTCGTCAACGGTCTGGAGGTGGTGCTGGCCGACGGAGAGGTCATAGAGGTGGGCGGCAAGAACGTCAAGGACAGCACAGGCTACAGCCTCATCGACCTCATTATAGGCAGCGAGGGGACCCTCGGCGTCGTCACCAGAGCCACGCTGCGTCTCATCCCCAAGCCCAAGCTCACCTCGCTCATATACACCCCCTTCACCTCCACCATCGACGCGGCCAAAGCCGTCAAGGAGATAATACACCATAAGATACTGCCCTTCGGCCTCGAGTACATGCAGCAGCACACCGTTCAAACGATGGAGAAGTACCTAGAGAAGAAGCTACCAGACAACAGCCACCCCGCCTACCTCATCGTGGCGGTGGAGGCCGACACCCCGGAGGAGCTGGAGAGGCAGCTGGAGACCGCCGGCGAGATATGCCTCGAGATGGGAGCCGTGGACGCATACATAGCCGACACCGCCAGCAGGCAACAGCTGATTTGGGAGGCTAGGAAGGGTGTGTTCGACGCCTACATCGCCATGTACACCCTGGACGAGGCCGACGTCTGCATACCCCGGAACAGGATACCCGAGTACGTCGAGCGCGCCGAGGCCATAGGCGAGAAGCACGGCGTCCTCCTCGTGCCCGTGGGCCACGCCGGCGACGGCAACCTCCACTACAACATACTCAAACTGGAAGAGACACCTATGGAGGAGTGGCCCGAACTCATGGAGGCGGCGCTCAGCGACCTCATAGACATGTCCCACGAGATGGGGGGAACCGCGTCAGGCGAACACGGACTCGGGTACACCAAGAGGCGCTACCTGGAGCGCGAAGTCGGGCCCCGGCAGGTGGATCTCATGAAGGCGATAAAGACGGCTTTCGACCCCAACGGGATAATCAACCCCAGCAAGGTCTGGCCCTAGTACTCCCTGTACGCCTCCGCCAGGGGGTGGCCCTTGCAGTAGAGGCCGAAGGCCTTGTACCAGCCGAAGGGGCTCTTATGCACAGCAAGCCCCTCGGCCTCCAGCCTAACCTTAAGGTCGCTGAGGAATTTCTTGGCGCGTCTGGGACTGCCCAGCTCATGGCTAAGATGCGCGTACGGGTACAGTACCACGTTTTTGCAGCCTATGCGCCCCGTGTCTGTCTTGATGTTCTCGACGTAGGCCTCTATGATCTCTGGTTCTCGGTCCACGTCCTTCTTCTCGAAGCACGTGAAACAGACCAACGCGTTCTCGTACTCGCCCTCCTTGGGGCTTGCAGGGTGCTCCGCGACGGGGGTCTCCTTCGTGACCTTGTAGCTGAACTCTGAACAGTGAAGCTGTAGAACCTTCAACTCTTATCGGTTGAAAGACGCCGTAGAAGGTTTTAGAGGTTTCTACGCCTGAACTGTCTAGAACTCCTTCGATGCCTCGATGAGCTTCGCGGCCTGCTTCTCGCTCAGGGTCGTCTTCTCAGCCAGCACCGCGGGTTCCTCGCCGGCTACCTTGGCGACCGTGTCATATCCTCCGCTCAGCAGCTTCTCCTCCATGACCTTTCCGACTCCCTTGATCTCGGAGACAGGCTTTTCTGGCTCTGCCTTTGGAGCCGCCGCTTTCTTCGCAGGTGCTTTGACCCCTGTTCCTTCCTTGCTCAGCTCTATGGTTATGCATGAGACGTTTCTCTCAGCGTCGCCGTCCGTGATTCTCTCAGTTTCTATGGTGATCTTGGGCTTCGCCAAGTTGTCGATGTACCTGTTACGGGCTATTTCGGCGACGTCGACGGCTGTGCTGAT
>JAEHCT010000124.1 GCA_020697635.1 Candidatus Bathyarchaeota archaeon | reverse complement strand
GATGGCGAAGTCGGCGTTCCCATTATAGGAGAAGTATCCGACGGCCCCGGCGTAGGGCCCCCTTCTGGTGGGCTCTAGCTCGTCGATTATCTCCATTGCCCTCACCTTTGGAGCGCCCGAGACCGTGCCGGCCGGGAAGACCGCCCTCAAGGCGTCGAAGCAGTCCTTATCTTCCCTGAGGGTGCCCCGGACCTGGGTGACGATGTGCTGGACGTGGCTGTACTCGTGTACAGTCATGTACTCTGGGAGGTGGACGCTCCCGAACTCGGCGACCTTGCCGATGTCGTTCCTTCCGAGGTCCACGAGCATCACGTGTTCTGCCCTCTCCTTCGGGTCGTTGAGGAGTTCCTCGGCGAGGCGGGCGCTCTCCTTCGGGTCGTCGACCCTGGGGCATGTCCCGGCTATAGGGAATGTGTCGACCGTCTCCCCGTCGACCCTGACAAGCATCTCAGGGCTCGAGCCTATGATCTGTCGGTCCCCCATCTTCAGGTAGTACATGTAGGGGGAGGGGTTGATCTCCCTGAGGCTACGGTAGAAGGCCGTCAGGTCTCCCTTGAAGCGGAACTCGAAGCGTTTGGAAGGCACCACCTGGAAGATGTCCCCGGCGGCGATGTACTCCTTCGCCCTGACGACGGCGTCCTCGTAGTCCTCTTTGGTTATGTTGGTTTTCGGCGTGTCGTAGGTAACGGGGTCGTAGCCTGCTGACTCCTTGAGGAGGCTGCAGACCTCGCCGAGGCGATACTCTGTGGTGTAGCAGTAGTAAGCCTCTCCCTTGGCGTGGTCAAAGACGATCCCGTCGTCGTAGACACCCATCTCCAGGTCGGGGAAGCTCAGGTCATCGACGGCGTTATCGGGAAGCTTCTCCCACCGCCTGATCACGTCGTATGAGATGTAGCCGACGGCTCCCCCTACGAGCCGGAACCTCTGGAAGGGCGCTACTCGTCCCTTGAGGGAGTTTCTCACCGCGTCAAGGGGGTCGGAGACACTCTCTTTCCTCTTCTCTCCGGACCTCACGTCCTCGATCACCGCTTCGACGCCTCTCACACTTATGATGAGTCGTGGGTCGAAACCGATGAAGGAGTACTGCGCAAGTTTCTCGGGCCCCTCGATGGACTCGAGGAGATAGGCGAATCGACATCGCTTGTAAAGCTTCGAGAAGACCTCGAAGGGGGTGCTCCTGAAGGGCAGTTTGATGAGGTTCACCTGGAGCGGTGATTCCGGCTTCTGTGCAGCCATCATACTCCCCTCCTATGCTCGACGAGAAGAGACAGAGCTCGGAAGACTCGATCGACCCCTTCAACACCGACACCATGCTCATGGGCGAGTGCCTGAAGCTGGGTCATGAAAGACTCGTCGAGGGTCCCCAGCTCCTTGGACGCCCTGACCCACTCGGTAACCTTCTCGATGATCTCCCCGTCGATGCGGTCGATCTCATTCCTGAGAGTCTCTAATTCGTCAACCATGGACACCCATTATCCCCTCCGTGCAATGCATACGAAGACTATGGGTCACGGGGACCGAGCCATCTACGTTAGGCCAAGGCCTTCGCTCTCTGGCTCTCTTACGATGCTGCCATCCGGGGAGTGGGTCGTCTTT
The DNA here is from genome assembly GCA_020697635.1 of Candidatus Bathyarchaeota archaeon. GTDB lineage: Archaea > Thermoproteota > Bathyarchaeia > TCS64 > TCS64 > RBG-16-57-9. The sequence goes on along the minus strand of JAEHCT010000124.1, from coordinate 3,254 downwards.
CTCCTCAACGGGGTTTTTATTCTTGACTCCAAGTTCTCCTCGTCGATCCGAGTAATCTACGGTGAGCCGCACAACCTGATCGTTATCTTGCAGCGGCTCCCCTCGGGTCTGCGAGGTTCCTTGGAGGTCTGTTGTTACAAGAAATTCTCTAGTAGTTCTGTCCTCCGTTAGGAGGATGTTCTTATCCAGTCCAAGTGATACACACTCATTGCCTCCAAATTAGGTAAACCCCTAGAGGCTCCTATAGTTAAAAGATTTTCGTATCGCCATCAAATGTACGTGTTAACACCTTTGACGTTGAACGCAGATTAAAGCCCTCCTGAAGCCTGAGGCATTCGAGGAGCAGCTGATCTATAGGTCTGTCCTCGACGTATTCGGCGAGTTGACAAATATGGATCAAACAGGGTGTGGATGACAGTCTAAAGGTCTTGTTTAAAGAAAAGTAAACGGGGGGTTACTCGATGCGCTCGATCTTGAAGATGACCGGCCTCATGCCGTCCGCGCAGCAGGTGATGGAGACGCCTTCCTCCTCGAAGTATGGCAGGTTGCCCCCGAAGGCCAGGGTCCTCACGTTGGGGTATATGGTCTGCCACGCGCTGCCGCAGAAGCCCTCAGGCATCTGTAGGCCGTCCAGTATGAACTCCTGGCCGTCCTCGTAGACTTTGCAGGGCACGAACCAGTCCCTCGCGGTCACCGGGTACTCATCGAAGATGTCCTTCGGGTCCTGCCTCTTCAGCACCGTTATCTTAAGCTTTTCAGTCATAGCAGGTTCAACTCAGGGGCCGGGTCTTATATGGGTACCCTCGAATCAACCCTGCTGGCGACTGGATGACGTTGACCGAGAATGGGGGCTGAAAAACGCTTATAACGGGTAACCGGTTATCGGCAACTGTTTAATTCCTTAGATTATACTCCTAGGCATGGTTAAAGCAGCTATTCTGGAGGGCGTCGAGAAGCTATCCGTAACGGATTACCCGGTGCCCGAGGTCGAGGCCAACGGCATACTGCTCAGGATGGAGCTCTGCGGCGTCTGCGGAACCGACATGCACATGTACGGAGGCAAGATGGCGCTCCCTTTCCCGGTGATACCCGGCCACGAGTTCGTCGGCATAGTGGAAGAGATCGGTGAGAAGGCCAAGGGCTACGAGGCGAGGGGCCAGCCCCTCGGCGTCGGAGACAGGGTGGCCGTGGTGCCGGGCACCAACCGCTTCTGCGGAGACTGCTACGGCTGCCGCTTCATGCCTCACAAGCCGACGCTGTGCACCAACAGGAAGGTTCTCGGAGTTAACATGACCAGCGCCGAGGCCCCCCACCTCCTCGGCGGGTGGACCGAGAAGGTGTACGTGGACGCCGAGCACTTCTGGGTCTACAAGGTGCCGGACGAGGTGCCGCCTGAGGTGGCGGTGCTGTCCGAGCCCATGGCGGTGAGCAGCCGGGCCTTCGAGAGGGCCGTCGCCCCGGGGCTGCCCACCTACGGCGAGGGGTTCAGGGTGGGCGGAAGCGTCGTAGTGCAGGGCGCGGGGGCCATAGGGCTTCTGGCGGTGGCCACAGCCGAGCTCGCAGGCGCCGGCACCATCATCAACGTCGACATGGTCGACGAGAGGCTGAGGATGGCGGAGCGGCTGGGCGCGGAGCACGTGATCGACATGAGGCAGCACAGGTCAGCCGAGGAGAGGGTGGCCGAGGTCAACAGGCTCACCGGCGGCTTGGGTGCGGACGTTGTCATCGAGTGCGTCGGCGTCCCGGCGGCGGTGCCTGAGGGCATCGACATGACCCGCCGCGGCGGCAAGTTCGTGGAGGTTGGCCACTACACAAACCCGGGGACCGTGCCCATCAACCCCCACACAATCTGCTTCAAGGACATGGACATACTTGGCAGCTGGGCGTACCCGCCGACCCAGTTCGCGACCTGCCTAGACCTGATGAAGCTGAGCATCGACCGGCTGCCCCTCCACGAGATAGTTACGCACAGGTTCAAGGTGGGTGACGCCCAGAAAGCCATGGACAACGTCCTCGCCCGGTGTGGCATCAAGAGCGCCATACAGGGCTAAACCCTCCTTCTTTCGAGGGTTTGCGAATATTCGATCCTGATATATTTCTGTACCGTCAATAGAGCCTCATGTTTAATCTAACCAAGGAGCAGGCAGATAGAGCAAGAGCCCTCCACGCGGCTTCGTTGATCGTGGACACCCACAACGACACCATTCTTCACCTGATCAAGTCCCCTCCGTTCATCACGTCTGAATCCAATCCCCCCTCGCCTAGGAGGACGCTGGGGGAAAGATCGGAGCACGGGCAGATAGACATCCCCCGCATAAGAGAGGGGGGCGTCGACTGCCTACTCTTCGCCATGTACGTCAGCCCCCTGTACACGGCTAGGCTGCGCCGCCTCGTGCAGATGCTCGACGCCTTCACCGTGGAGGTAGAGAGGTACCCCGACCGGATAGCCGTGGCGACCAACCACCGGGAGATAATGAAGACGGTAAAGGACGGTAAGATAGCGGCGGTGATCACCGTCGAGGGCGGGGAGCCCCTCGAAGGCAGCATAGAGGCGCTGAGAACCATCTACAGGCTCGGGGCAAGGTCCCTCACCCTGACCCACTTCCCAAGGAACGAGCTGGGGGACGGCTCGGGGGCGGACTCCGGCAGCCACCTCACCGAGTTCGGAGTAGAGGTGGTCCAGGAGATGAACAGGCTCGGGATGCTCGTGGACATCAGCCACCTCAACGAGACAGGGTTCTGGGACGTCATCGAGCTGAGCGAGGACCCCGTCGTCGCCACCCACAGCAACTGCAAGGCCCTCTGCAGCCACCACAGGAACCTCACAGACGACCAGATCAAGGCGCTCGGGGAGAAAGGCGGCGTCATGAACCTCAGCTTCTGCGCGGGCTTCATAAAGGACGGCATAGGTTTCGGCGACCCCGAGGCCCTCAAGAAGGTCACGGTCCAGGACTGGCTGGACCACCTAGACCACGCCGTCGAACTCGTGGGCACAAGCCACGTAGGCATAGGGTCCGACCTCGACGGAGGCTGCGGGTTCCCCGGCCTCGACGACGTGACCAAGTTCCCGAGCCTCACTGAGGGCATGGTGTCCCGCGGCTACTCCGACGAGGACATCGGGAAGATACTGGGCGCCAACGACCTCAGGGTCTTCAAGAAGGTGCTGAAATAAGGCGTCCGGCTACTACGTCACCCAATTTCTTCCTGTATTTACATTAATCACTCGAAGGGTTAAGGCGCCGACCAGAAGACTC
>JAEHCT010000123.1 GCA_020697635.1 Candidatus Bathyarchaeota archaeon | reverse complement strand
CTCTACGACGTCGAGGTGAGGCTCATGGCGTGCCTCGAAGCCACCAGCGTCATGAAGAAGACGTATGGGGACGAGTACGAGAGCGTAAAGGGCAGGTTCGTGTCCGCGGGCTTCAGGGGCCAGGTGGGCTGGAAGTCGGCGATGCCCCACAGCATCGACGTAAACAAACCCATCCGGGAGGGCGACGTCCTCGTCACCGGCGCCGGCGCCGACATAGGCGGCTACGGAAGCGAGCTGGAGCGCACCATGATCATGGGCAAGCCCACAGCCAAGCAGGAGAAGATGTTCAAAGTCATGTGCAGGGCACAGGAGGCCGCCGCCGAGGCGCTGAAGCCGGGGAACACCTGCGCCGACGTGGACAAGGCCGCCAACAAGGTGTTCAGGGACGCCGGGTACTGGGGCCTGGGCAGGCACCACACGGGCCACGGCGTCGGCTTGGAGGGCCACGAGCCGCCGTACCTGGACCAGGGGAACCCTCAGCCTCTGCAGCCGGGGATGGTGGTGAGCATCGAGCCAGGCATCTACGAGCTGGGCTACGCCGGGTTCAGGCACAGCGACACTCTAGTTGTCACCGAGGACGGCTGCGAGTGGATCACATACTACCCTCGGGACCTGGAGAGCATGACCATCCTCTAACCTTTTTTTGAGTAAAATTGGAATGGAACATCTTAGTCTGAAAGCCGCCGCTTGAGTTCATCCACTTCCTCTTTGCTTCTATGCCTCGGCCAATCCTTTGAGGCGAGCATCCGCGTGGTGGAGATCGCGCCGATGGCAACGTCGTCCTGGAGGTGGCGGAGATTGATCTTGTCCACGGTGTCGTACTCTGTGTGCCTAACAGTCTTCAGCAGGGGTAGTCGCCCTGGCTCCCTGTAGTCGATGATGCTGCCGGTGGGGACGCCGAGCTCGTGGAAGGCCCTGCTGTCGCCCGGTCCCATCCTCTGGTCGAAAGGCATGGGCAGGCCTAGGTCGTTCCTCAACCTGGCGTAGAACGGCTCCAGCTCGGGCCAGTAGTCTACCGTCGCCATCTGGGGCTCGTGTCCCCCGTTGCAGTCCAGCTGATAGGTGAAGAGCATGTCGGTCATCTCGTCGGCGTGGCGCTTCGCGTAATCCCGGCTTCCCCAGAAACCGAACTCCTCCGCCGAGAAGCAGACCACACGCACGTCTCCGTCGAGTCCATCGCTGACGGTGTTCAGTATTCGGCCCATCTCGGTCACCGCCATGCAGGCGGCGCCGCAGTCGAACGCGGCCTGAGCTATCTCGTGGCCGTCGTAGTGGCCGCCCAGAAGAACGTAGCCGTCGTCTCCATCTCCCTTCACGTCGCCGCAGACGTTCCATGACTCACGTTCAAACACCTCGCAGCCGGTCTGGAACTCCACCGACACGCTTCCCCTCAGGTCGATGAGTCTCCTGAGCATAAGACCGTCCTCGTGCTTTATCGAGACGGCCGGCACCAGCTGAGGCACGACGCCGGTGGGCGGCCCCATCATAGGGAACGGGTGCATCCACACGAACCCCACCGCCCCGGCCTCCACGCAGGCCCTGAGGGGCAGCCTGTTGGTGCCCAAGATTATCTTCCCCTCGGCGTCCAGCGACTCAAGGTCCGAGGCCGTCTCCACGGCGACCAGCTCCCCCTCTGCTGAGCCGCTCGGAGTCATCGGGAGCGTCAACGTCGGCACATCCTTCGCCGTGGGTCCCCGGACCCTGAGGCTGGACTCGCCGACCTCGCAGCCCTGGAAGGTGAAAGGCTCGAGACGCGGATCACCTAGGCCGTACTCCTCGTAGATGCCCATGATGTACTCCGCCGCCTCTCGGTTCTCCTCCGTGCCCGCGAACCTGCCGCCGTAGTCGTCGCACAGAGTCGTCAGGTTCTCGAGGGGCCGCGAACTGGTGTAAGCCTCCCCTATGATCCTCTTCTCTATCTCGTTCAGCATATATTCGATAACGGGTTATCGGGATTTGATGCTTACCATCGCTCAGCGTTCGGGGCTGCGATAATCTTTTTAACAAACCGGTTTCCCTTTGACTCGACTTGCAGCCGCTCCGAGAGATCATCGACCTGTTGCTGGAGAAGGAGGAGCCCACCAGAGACGACCTAGAGGACGCCAAGTTCCAGGTAACCCGGAAGTATAACCTCGGCAGGATTCCGGGCAACTCGGAGCTCATCAGGCTGCTCACCGCGGACGAGCGGGAGAAGCTGATACCCGTGCTCAGACGCAAGGCCACGAGGGCGCTCAGCGGCGTCAACGTCGTCGCAGTCATGACCAAGCCCATGGAGTGCCCCCACGGCAGGTGCGCCTACTGCCCCGGCGGCCCCGAGGTGGACAGCCCCCAGAGCTACACCGGCCACGAGCCAGCCGCCATGAGGGGAATCCAGAACAGCTTTGACCCGTACAGTCAGGTCAGGAGCAGGATGGAGCAGCTTGAAGCCATAGGGCACACCGTTGACAAGATCGACCTCATCGTCATGGGCGGCACCTTCCCCGCCGGCCTCAGGGACTACCAGGAGTGGTTCGTCAAGGGCTGCCTCGACGCCATAACCGGGGAAGAGTCCCGTTCTCTGGCGGAGGCAAAGCGGCTCGCCGAGACATCCGCCATCAGAAACGTGGGTATAACCGTCGAGACGCGCCCAGACTGCCTCACCGAGAAAGACGTAGACAACATGCTGGATCTGGGCGTCACCCGCGTCGAGGTGGGCGTCCAGAACGTCTACGACGACATCTACAGGCTCGTCGACAGAGGCCACACGGTCCAGGACGTGGTGGAAGGCACCCGCCGCCTCAAGGACTCGGCGCTCAAGATATGCTACCACATGATGCCCGGCCTACCCGGGTCCAGCATGCAGCGGGACCTCGAAGGCTTCAGGCAGATATTCACCGACCCGCGGTACATGCCCGACATGCTGAAGATATACCCCACGCTCGTGGTCAAGGGCACCAAGCTCTACGACTGGTGGAGGAGCGGCGACTACGAGCCCCTCACAACGGAGCAGGCCACGGAGCTGGTCGCCCAGGTGAAGGAGATGGTGCCACCGTGGGTCCGCATAATGAGGGTGCAGCGGGACATCCCACTCCACCAGATCGAGGCGGGTGTCGACAAGAGCAACCTCAGGCAGCTGGCCCGGGGAAGGCTGCGGGAACGCGGCTCAGGGTGCCGCTGCATAAGGTGCAGGGAGGTGGGGCACCGGTCGAGGGAGGGCGTGGAGCCCGAGAGCCTCGAGCTTGTGCGCCGAACCTACGAGGCGTCCGGAGGCGTGGAGAGCTTCATCGGCGTCGAGGACACCGAGAACGACGTCCTCGTCGGGTTCATTCGGCTGAGGATACCCTCTGAACATGTCTTCCGCCCAGAGATCACTCCGTCCACCGGCCTCGTCCGCGAGCTCCACGTGTACGGCAGGATGACACCTGTGGGGCTCGAAGGGTATGACTGGCAGCACAGAGGCTGGGGCGAGGCGCTCATGGAGGAGGCCGAACGCATAGCCAAAGAGATGTACGGGATGGACCGCATAGTGGTCATGAGCGCCCTCGGCACCAAGGAGTACTACGGGAGGCTCGGCTACTTGAGCGACGGCCCCTACGTCTCCAAGCCTCTATGAGAACCGTTTTTATCCGCGTGACGCTCAATACTGTTGATCGCCGACGTGTACATAGTAGTATACCATTACAAGATACCCATCGACAAGACTATAGACTACTTCAAACTGGAGAAGAAGGCTATAGAGGTCTACCTTGAGAATGGGTGCGTAAACGTGGAGATATACAGGGACAGCGAGGACCCCCAGAGGTGGATGGAGATAAACAGATTCCGCGACAAAGAGCACTACCAGCAGGTGGCCTCAACCCTCAACGACGACCCGCGGATCAGCCAGTTATTCGAGGAGTTCCAGGAGCTCCTCGGAGACACAGAGTGCGATCCCGAGAAGAAAGAGTACTTCCACATGATCTAGTCTAAGCCGAGGAAGCCCCTGATCTCGGTCCAAGCACACTGCACGGGCCCGCTGCTGCTGTTCGGGTCATCTTGACGGCAGCCCCCCTTGTTGAACACCATGTAGAGGGCCAACCCCGTCATGGCTGCGACTATTTTAATGCTGGCTATCATTTCAGTCACCGCGATTAATCCCCGCGACAATGATATTTACTCTCCTCTAACTCTTTGATGTAAATCAACTATCCAAGCTGAATCCACAGCATCGATTTTACGGAGAATCCGTTGAAGTTCAGGGTCACACGGGTCACGTGATCACGCCAATTTTTAAGCCGATGCGTTGTTACGTTTTCTGGTTTACATGAGCGAGGACAAGCTCCCCGGGTACCGCGGAGAACTGCGTTCAGCCCTCGAGAAGGTGGGGGCCGAGATAGGCGACAGACTGGAGGTAACCGTGAACAACCAGCGGTACACGGGGAGCCTGATGCCTCGCGTCGAGAGCTACGACGACTGGCACATCATACTCAAGCTCAAGTCTGGGTACAACATCGGCCTCGCCCACAGCGACGATATGAGGATAAAGAAGGTGGGGATAGCAGAGAAACCTGAGTTCAGGCCCCCGCCTCTCCCAGAGGCCGAGCCGGGTCTACCCAAGGTGAGCATCATCAGCACCGGAGGCACCATCGCGAGCAGGGTAGACTACGTCACGGGCGGCGTCGTCTCGGCGATGACCAGCCGCGACCTCCTAGGCATAGTACCCGAGCTGGTCGAGATAGCCGACGTCGACGCAGACATCCTCTACAGCGTGTTCAGCGAGGACCTCACCCACAAGGAATGGGAGGGCATGGCCAAGCGAGCATACGACAAGATCGATGCGGGCGCCGACGGCGTCATAATCACCCACGGCACCGACACCATGGGCTACAGCGCCGCGGCCCTCAGCTTCGCGTTGCAGGACCTGCCGG
>JAEHCT010000122.1 GCA_020697635.1 Candidatus Bathyarchaeota archaeon | reverse complement strand
AATATCCCTGTAAGTGTGAAATAAAAAAAGAGGATTTATGGCTATCTACTTTTTCGCGGACCTGTAGACGAACACTATCGCCACGACTGCGAGCACCACGACTAAGCCTGTAACCGTCGCGCCGTAGGACTCCCAGAATGAGGGCTCCTCCGGCGGCACCTCGGGCGCTGGCTCGGCGATGTCCACCGCAAACGTCGTCAGCAGATCGTTGTATCCTGTAGCAGTCGCTTCGATCCTTAGAGTGTAGTCGCCCTCAGGCCAGTCGGTTGTGTCGAAGCTGGTCCTGTATGTGCCCGCGCCTGCGTGCTCAAGGGCGTATGAAGTCGGGTCGCCCGTGACGAGCGCCGTCACCGTCGCGTCCGTGACCTCCTCTCCGCTTGGGCCCATGTACTTGATGCCCACCGTTATGGTGTCACCTATCTCTACCTCGGGGGCAGGCGTGTTCACGACGGATATGCTCATTGCCTTCAGTGACACTTTGGGACGCACGTTGATGTAGTCCCAGAAGTTACCTCTGCCCGCGTCGAAGTCGTCGACCCAGCCCGTCAGCTTGTCTGTCCTGTAGACGCTGGGGCTCTGACGGAAGTACATCACGACGAGCGGGATCTCCTCCGCCAGTATCTCCTGCATCCTGAAGACGCTTGCCTTGCGCTCATCGACGTCGAACTGCTGTCCCTGCGCCTCGGCTAGCTGGTCGAACTCCGCGTTAACGAACCCATAGTAGTTGGGGTTCGGTATGGAGGACGAGTGTAGCCTCGTCTTTAACCACTGCGGGTCGATGCTCTGAGACGAGCCCAGGAGCCAGGAGTCTACCTTGCTAGGCGAGTCTAGTGGCTGGATGATCTTACCCCAGAGGGTCGCCCACTCCATGTACTGGACGGTGGCGTCGACGCCTATCTGCTGCAGGTTCTCCGCTATCAGTTCGGCCGCCCTGACCCTTACGGGGTCGTAGATAGGTGGCCCGATGTCGAACGCAACAGGCTCCCCTGCGTGATCCCCTACGCCTTCACGGATGCCGTCGTCGTCTGTGTCGACCCATCCAAGGTCGTCCAGAATCTCAGCGGCCTTCGTGAGGTTGAATGTGTAGGTCTCAGGCGTGTTTTCGTTGTACCAGTAGCTGTAGAAGGGCGCCTCGACGCCCGGGGGGCCGGGTATGCCGTACCCTAGCAGCAGGGTCGCGACGAGGTCCTGCTTGTCGACGGAGTAAGCGCACGCGTACCTGAACTCCTTCTCGTTGAAGGGCCAAATCGCGGTGTTCATTCCCCAGTGGTAGAAGTAGGGGTTGTTGTATAGGAACAGGCCGATGCCCTCCTCCCTAAGGAGGCCGGGTATCGCCTCGGAGGCGAGGAAGCCTGTGAAGACGTCCACGTCGCCCCTCTTGACGGCTAGCAGCTCAGCGTCGCCGCTTGTGATTATCGGCCTAAGCATGTAGTCGACGTAGGGCTTGCCGTGCCAGTAGTCCCCGAACGCCTCATACTTGTAGTGCGAGTTGACCTCGTACTCGATGAGCTTGTATGGGCCGCAGCCCACCTGCTCCTCAAGGGTCGGCACGTATGTGAACCAGTCGAAGTCCGGCTTAGCCGCGATGACCTCCCACACGTGTTTGGGTACGATGGCCACTGTGGTCAGCGTCTCCTGCGGGAAGGGCACGAATGGCTCCTTTAGGTGGAACTTGAGCGTGTATTCGTCGACTATCTCTGTCGGGTTCTCCGGGTCCAGTATGTCCCAGACGTCGGACATCCTTGTGAACTGGTTCTCCATTACGAAGTCGAAGCACCACTTGACGTCCTCGCTGGTGAGCTCGGTGCCGTCGTGGAACTTGACGCCCTTGGCCAAGTAGATCGTGTAGGTCAGGTGATCATCTGAGAGGTCCCAGCTCTCCGCGATCCAAGGGACCGGGCCGCCCGTCACGGGGTCCGTCCGTACTAGGTAGTCGCTCATCGGGTCTAGGAAGTCGTAGCTGGCCGTGGCTCCAGCGTTGAACTGGTGTTGCTCCGGCGGGTCAGACGGCGTGGCGATCACGAGGGTCTCCCCGTGGACCACGGCGGTGTCGTATTGGTAGCCCTCGAACGGCTCGTCTAGGACGACACCCGGGGAGCCGAAGTCAGGGCTCCATTCTACTCCTGTTTCGGTGGTTATCCCGAAGATCGGGATGGTTGAAGATAGTAGTAGCGTTAGTATAGCCAAAAGGATAATCGGTTTTTTCATCTATCGATCTCCTCAGGTTGTACATTGATTAATATTTATATAACGTTTTAGAACCGCGTTATTCCATATGCCCCTAATTATTATATTAAAAAATATATTTTTTAATAAAAAAAGATATAATTAACAAGTAATTTTAGTTACAATGAGGCGTGGAGCCCTTTGCGGCTTACTCGAAGGCAAGCCCGGCCACAAGAGCCGTCAACAAAGTGAAGAACGCGGTCACGATGGTGTACTGCACCACCTTCAGTAACGCGGAGTAGACAAATAGCTGCCTGTACCCCGAGTCCTGGATGACGCCGAACACTACGGGCGCCGAGAGAGTGAAAAGAAGCAGCGCCGCGGACACCACTATGACGGAGAACGTGAGTACGATGGTCCTCCTCATGCTTCTCTGGAACCAGCCGATGCACATCACAAGGGCGCACGGCACAAGTATCGTAGTCAACACTCCGGGAACCCCGTAGAGATTAGAGGCGAACAAGCCCATATTAATTATAACGGAGCTCGCCAACACCAGAGCCACAGGCTTTAGCTTCTCGGTGACAGGCATCGTGGAATGTAGTTGAACCTGTCGATTAAAGTTTAGCGCCTCGGGGACGGAGCCGGGGCGTATTGACCGGCTCTCAGGTGGATATAAATGGTGCCACCTAATACACAGTTTTGCTACAGACGCCGTTACTGATATTTTAAGAAAAGAGTATGGAGGCCGACGGGGAGTGACGCTGGAGACCGGTGGGGGCGAGAAGAGAAGGATGTATGCCCGATTTCTACTGTCGTTCCTCTTCATCGGCCTCCTCATGAAGATACTCGGCGAGTTCACCCACGAGGCAGGCCACGCCTTCATAGTCCTCGCGCTGGGCGGCAGCATCAAGGGGATGTTCATCAGCTTCGAGTGGCCCTTCAGTCTATCACACACCACGTGGGCGCTCGACGGCCCCATGGGCGGCGAGCTTGCGTTGATAGCGGTGGCGGGCATCCTCAGCGATACGCTTCTGACCGTGCTAGGCCAGTCCCTTCTCCTTAGCAGGAGGGTAACCCACCCTCTCGCGACGGTTTCGCTGTTCTGGCTGAGCTTCTGGACGTACCTCAACTCGATGGTCTATCTCGTGGTGGGCTCCGTCCATCCCTTCGGCGATGTTCTCGACCTCATGGAGGCAGTTCCCGTGCCGAGGGTGCTCATAGGTGCACTAGGTGTCACGTTGTTGGCGGCGTACACGTACTCGCTGTCCCTTATCCTCCGCGGCATCTTCAGCCAACTCCTAGAGCCGGAGAAGGCCTCCGAGATGGTCTCCATGTTCTGGATTTTACTACACATGTTCTTCGTGTTAGCCACCATCGTGAGGTACGGCCTGCCCATGCCCCCTGAGATCGCGGCCGCCTCGCTGGTGCTGGTGTTCACGCTGTCTTATATCTCCGGAAGGGGTCTGATCTTCTTGGTCTCCCGGCTGGGGACAGGGGAAAGGTTGGAGCTGATAGGTTCACCCGAGCTAAGGCCGCGGGAATCAGAGGCCGAGGGCGACAGAGGCATGAGGGAGAAGTACGGCTACGCTGCCATCCTCCTGGTCGCGGCTGTTTCTGTGTTAGCCACAGGCGTCATGGTCAACCAGTACCTCTCCACGTACAACCTCGTCATGAAGACCGAGGTGGCGGTGGAGGCCACTGGCTTCGAGATGGGGCAGGGCGCCGTCCTGTACCTAAACGTCTCCGTCTACAACCCGACGCCCGAGACCCTGACCATCAAGAGGGTCGAGTTTGAAGTGAAGCTGAACAGTAAGTACATGACTCATGAGACCCTCAACGAGATACCATCCGTTGCCCCGGGTGAGACGGTCTTCTTCGGGGAGACCGTGGAGCTTCCTTCGGATAGGGAGTTCACCATCGACGAGGCGGTGAGGGACGGCAGTTGGGACTGGACCATCTCGGGCGTCGGGTACGTGGACACCTTGTTCGGCGAGACCCTGCTGCGGTTCAGGTGCGCCTCGACAGTGGTACCAAGTGCTTAAAGAATGCGTCTAGGAGTCGCTCACGTGGTGGCAGGCCACTAAGTGGCCTTCCTCGTATTCATCCAGCTTGGGCTCCTCTCTCTTGCATATATCCGTCGCCTTAGGACATCTTGGGTGGAACCTGCACCCCGACGGGGGATCGATGGGCGTCGGGACCTCGCCGCCTATGATGGCCTTCGCCTTCTCGATTTGGGGGTCGGGTACGGGCACCGCGGCCATGAGGGCTACCGTGTAGGGGTGCAGCGGGTTGTTCACGAGGTCGTCCATGTCTGTCATCTCAACGATCTTGCCCAAGTACATGATGGCGCCTCTGTCGCAGATATGGCGGGCGTATGCGAGGTCGTGGGTGATGAACAGGTATGTAACGCCCTTCGCCTCCCCCGACTTGAGCATAATCTTGAGGAGCCCCGCCCTGATGGATACGTCCAGCATAGAGATGGGCTCGTCGGCCACGATGAACTCGGGGTTCATCACCATCGTCCTTGCGATGGCGACCCTCTGCCTCTGGCCGCCGCTCAACTCATGGGGGAACCTGCCTATGAACTCCTCCGGGGGCACCAGCTCCACGTCCTGAAGGGACCTGTATATTAGCTCGTTCACCTCGGCCGTGGTGTTCGCGAGGTCGTGGATGCTGATGGGCTCCGCGATGATGTCGTGAACAGTCATCCTGGGGTTCAGGGACTCGTAGGGGTCCTGGT
>JAEHCT010000121.1 GCA_020697635.1 Candidatus Bathyarchaeota archaeon | reverse complement strand
TTCCATGAGTTCCTTCCTTACCCGTGAACTCTCGATGGTGAGCTTCCTGTAAGCATCAAGATCCATGCTCCGCACCCCTATGATGCTAGTAACTGTGCCAAGGGTGAGGGCTATGCCCATAATGGCGAAAGTGGCGTACGGCGGAGCCGCAATGGCGCTGAAGTCGATGGCGATCTGGCTTAGCATCGTATGGTTACCTAGTCACGGATAAACGAGGTGAGGATATAAAAAGGTGACCTACTCGTCCGACATGATCTGGCAGAACCTGCGCCAGCTAAGGCAGATGGTCTTCGGATGAGCCGCCTTCACTTCGTCCAGCTTAGTCACGGCAGTGTTATGCGGCGCAGACAGCAGCTCCACGGGGTTCTCGTAGGCAAGCTCGTTGATCTCAGTCATAGCCTCGATGAACGCGTCCAGCGACTCGACGGGCTCGGATTCGGTGGGCTCGATCATCAGGGCCTCGGGCACGATCAGCGGGAAGTAGGTAGTGGGCGCGTGCAGTCCGTAGTCGAGGAGCTTCTTGCTCACGTACAGCGCGCTCACCCCGGTGTCGTTCAGCATCGGGCTGGCGCTGAGCGCCGCCTCGTGCTTCCTCGGCTTCTCAGGGTCGTACGTAAGCTCGTATCCCTTCAGATCCTTCAGCTTCCGGCTGACGTAGTTCGCGTTAAGAACGGAGAGCTCGGACGACTCCTTCAGCCCCTCGCCGCCCATCGTGACCATGTACGAGTACGCCTTGAGGACCACGTTCACGTTGCCGTAGAACCCGTGTACCTTGCCGATGGATTTAGGCTTGTCCCAGTCGAGGCTGTAGACGCCGCCGTCTTCCACTATGTCAGGCACGGGGAGGAAGTCGGCAAGGAACTCCTTGACTCCCACCGGCCCGCTTCCAGGACCCCCGCCGCCGTGAGGCGTGCTGAAGGTTTTGTGGAGGTTGCTGTGTATGACGTCGAAGCCCATGTCGCCCGGCCGGCACCACCCCATGATGGCGTTAAGGTTGGCGCCGTCGTAGTACATGAGGCCCCCGGCGTCGTGGACTATCTCGCTTATCTCGGTTATCTGGTCCTCGAAGACCCCTATCGTGTTCGGGTTGGTCAGCATGAGTCCAGCCGTCTGGGGTCCAGCCGCGGCTGTCAAGGCGTCGAGGTCCACCGTCCCCGAGTCGTTACTCTGTATCTCCACCGTCTTGAAGCCCGCCATATGTGCGCTGGCGGGGTTCGTGCCGTGGCCGCTGTCAGGGATGATTATCTCCGTCCGCTTCTCAAGCTCGCCGTTGTCCCTGTGGTGTTGCCTAATGAGCATTATACCGGTCCACTCTCCTTGGGCCCCCGCCGCCGGCTGGAGCGTGGCGTCATCCATCCCGGTGACCTCGAGGAAGTACCCCTTGAGGGTGTAGAGGAGCTTCAGTATCCCTTGCGCCGTCTCGTCGTCCTGCATGGGGTGAAGCCCAGTTACTTTCGGGTGGGACGCCAGAACCTCGTTGATTATGGGGTTATACTTCATGGTGCAGCTCCCGAGAGGGTATATGAGGCCGGAGTTGACGCCGTAGTTCATCTGGCTGAGATGCATGTAGTGCCGCAGGACCTGTATCTCGGAGAGCTCGGGAAGATTGGGGGCTTCTCTGCGTTGGAGAGCCTCCGGGACGAGGTTCTCGGGGTCCAGTGAGTCGTTGATCTCCGGCTCTAGAGGGGGGAACTGGTACCCTATTCTTCCCTTGTTGCTCAGCTCGAAGATCAGGGGCTCCGCCCAGTCTGCCTGTCTAAACTTCGTAGTCATCCCTCTAGCGCCTCCTTCAGAACAGAGACCAGCGAGTCTATGTTCTTCTTGCTGTGTACCTCCGTCACGCAGAATAGGCTGGTCTCACCTAGATCGGGGAACTGTTTCGTCAATGGTATGCCCGCCTGCATCCCGTTTGCCCTTAGTTCTCTGTGTACCTCGTCTACAGACTTGTGCTGGAAGCTGACCGTGAACTCCTTGAAGTGGAAGCTGTTGAATATGGGCGCCCTCACGCCGGGCATTTCACCTATCTTCCGCTGAGCGTACCTCGCTCTACTTATGATGGTCTCCCCCAGCTCCCTCATCCCGGTGGGGCCCATGAGGCTCAGATAGACGCCCGCAGCGACGGCGCACAGCGCCTGGTTGCTACATATGTTGCTTGTGGCCTTCTCCCGTCTGATGTGCTGTTCTCTGGTTTGAAGCGTCATGGTGTAGGCTCGCCTCTGATCCTTCAAGGTCTCTGTTATGCCGATTATGCGGCCCGGCATCTGACGTATATACCTGTTATCGTGCGTGCAAGCCAGTATGCCGAGGAGAGGGCCGCCATAGTTCATGTGGTTACCCAGCGGCTGCCCCTCGCCGCAGACGATGTCGGCCCCGTAACCGCCGGGTGCCTTCAGTACGCCGAGGCTCGTAGGGTCGACGCCGACCACGTACAACGCTTTATTGTCGTGCGCTATCTCGCCGACGTCGACCGCGTTCTCCTCCACGAACCCCATATAGGAGGGGTTCTCTATGTAGACAGCAGCCGTATCCCCGTCGACCTTGTCCTTCAGGTCCTCTAGGTCTATGAGGCCTGTGATCTCGTCGTGGTCCACCTTCTCTACGCTGAGTCCGGCTGGCTCTGTGTAGGTCTTGAGTACAGAGTACCTTAAGGGGCTCATCAGATCGGGTACGAGGACCTTCGTTTTCCTCGTGATCCTGCTGGACATGAGCGCGGCCTCGCCCACGGCGGTGCTCCAGTCGTAGAGGCTGCTGTTGGCGACGTCCATGCCCACTAGTTCACAGACCTGGCTCTGGTACTCGAAGACGCTCTGAAGTATGCCTTGGCTTATCTCGGGCTGATAAGGCGTGTAGCTCGTTAGGAACTCGGCGCGGTGAACAACCTCATCCACGACGCTCGGGACGTAGTGGGGCCAGACGCCGCCCCCCATGAAGGGGGGACACCTCAGCGTGGCGTTCTCCTCAAGGAGACCGGAGACATGGGCCTTCACCTCCGCCTCTGTGCTGGGCCCCGGGATCTCAAGCACTCCCTTGTATACGAGTTCGTCGGGGATATCGGAGTATAGGTCGGCGATGGACGAGACTCCTATGTCCTCCATCATCTTCTCCTTTATCTCTGGGACGCTGTTCGGCAGATACCTGTGAATCTTACTCAACTCTTCTCCTCCGAATATATTCTAATATTCAACGCATAACACATAGATAATCTTACCCCAAAAATAGGCGCTTCGTGGAGCAAACTTAATACACTGCTCCACTTCCTAGACAGGATAGCGTGATTACATGCCTGGAGTGTCCATAGACCAGGAGAGATGTGTGAACTGCAAGACATGTGTGTCCACGTGTCCCATGGGGGTATACGTAGACGAGGGAGACAAGGTTGTCGTCGCCGCCGAGGACGAGTGCATCGCGTGCATGGGCTGCGTAGCCGCATGCCCGACAGAGGCTATAACGGTCGTCGAGTAGAACCTGTTTTAACCCTGTTTTCTCATTCTCTTCTCCATGCTCGACTTGAGAAAGAGGGTAATCGACTGGGTTGAAGAGAACCGGGAAGAGTGCATCAAGTTCCTCCAAGAGGTCATATCCATACCTAGCCCAAGCTTCGAGGAGAGGCAGATGGCCGAGTTCCTAGCTGAGAAGATGAGGGATTACGGATTCGATGTATCCTTCGTGGACGGAAAACATGACGCCCTAGGGACCATAATCGGGTCAGGGGGAGGCAGAAGCCTGCTGCTTAACGGACACCTAGACCACGTCCCCGTCGGCGCCATGGTTGACCCCTACTCGGGGCTGCTGATTGACGGAGCCGACTTCGGGGTCGAGGGACAGGTCGTATACGGTAGAGCCGCATGCGACATGAAGGCGGCGGTCGCAGCCATGGTGCTCGCCGGCAGAGCCATCAAGGAACTAGAGATAAGGCTCAAAGGCGACTACAAGGTCGCGGCGGTGGCCCAGGAGGAGGTGGGCGGTGCGGGAACCACGTCCACCATCGTCGACAGCCAGTTCCTCGCGGACGTGGTTCTCATAGGGGAGGCAACGAACATGGAGCTGGCCCTAGGCCACAGGGGCTCGATGAAGTTCGGGGCAGTCGTCAAGGGCCGGAGCTGCCACGCCAGCGCCCCCGAGAGAGGCGTTAATGCTCTATACAAGGCGACGAAGATGATCCAGAGGATACGGGACGACCTCGTCCCCCGGCTGCCCACTCATCCGATCTATGGGCGGGTCAGCCTCGTGGTGACCCAGATAGAGGTCAGCCCGAAGGCGTTCAACGTCGTCCCAGAGTCCTGCCTGTTCTGGATGGACTGCAGGAACCACCCAGGCTTCACAGCCGAAGACCTCTACAACGAGCTGAACCAGATAATAGCCGAGATTAAGGCAGAGGACCCCGAGTTCGAGGCAACGGTCATCCCCACGACGTTGATCACCGGGAGAACGTTCTCAGGGTTCTACACGGACCCGGATAAGCACCCAGTGGTAGAGGAGGCGGCTCAAGCGGTATCCGAGATCTACAGGAAGCCAGAGCGTGGCCTATGGACCTTCGCCACCGACGGACGCATGTACTCCCGGCTCGGGTTACCCGTCATCGGGTTCGGGCCCGGTGAGGAGAGGTTCGCCCACACCCAGCAGGACCACGTGAAGGTGAGGGACTTCCTAGACACGATAAAGGTCTACGCTTGGCTCGCATGCAAGATCTGTGAGGCTAGCGAAAGCTGATAAACCATAGAACCTCCTTATCTCTCTGAAATAGCTTGTCGGATTACATGACGAAGATCAGGGACCTCACCACCTACAGCAGGAGGGTGAACCTGGTCGCCAAGATCCTGGAAACGGGGGACGTCAGGGAGGTATCCAGCAGCAGCGACGGGCAGCTACACAGGGTGGCTGAGGCTGTCGTAGGCGACGAGACGGGCACCGTTCTTC
>JAEHCT010000120.1 GCA_020697635.1 Candidatus Bathyarchaeota archaeon | reverse complement strand
AATTTTCCTTCACGTTCATCACGGGGTGAAGCTGTCGGGATGCACCTTGTGCCACCCCGTGCTGCTCTGGTACTCCACTGCAACGGATAGGACGCCGTTCTCGCCGTAGGCCTTCCCCATGAACTGGATGCCCGTGGGCAGCCCCTCTCTGTCGAAGCCGCAGGGCACGGATATGGCCGGCAGCCCCGCGCCATTGCCCAGAGCGCCCATTATGTCCCTAGTGGTACCTGGCGTGACCTTCCTGAACTCCTTGTCTATCTCTGTGACCGTGGTGCCGCGGCTAGGCGCCGCGACGGCGTCGTACCGCTCCATGACGTCCTCGGCGATCCGTGCCATCCTCTCCCTGAGCCTGAGGGCCTTGAGGTAGTCCTTGGCGAGGACGGCCGTCCGGGCGTAGGGGCCGTATCTGCACTCTGGGGCTGTGAGGCCCCTGGCGAGCCCCCGCTCGGTGAACTCGTCGAAGGCGCTGGCGGCCTCTGCGTTGAGTATGGTCCTGGTCACGGCCTCGTATGGGAACTCCGGGAACTCGATCTCCTCCACCTCGGCGAAGCCCTCCACGACCTTCATGGCTTCGTCGAAGTTACGTGAGACAGGCTCGGCGACGCCGTCTGTGACCCCCTTCGGGACGGCGACCCTGAGGCCGTCCCTCTTCAACGCGTACCT
Organism: Candidatus Bathyarchaeota archaeon; assembly: GCA_020697635.1. Lineage (GTDB taxonomy): Archaea > Thermoproteota > Bathyarchaeia > TCS64 > TCS64 > RBG-16-57-9. The sequence goes on along the minus strand of JAEHCT010000120.1, from coordinate 4,280 downwards.
GTACGGCCTCTTCGAGGTGGCCTGGTCCCTAGGGTCATGTCCCGCGACGGCCTCCAGCACGATACCGCAGTCGTCGGCGGTGAGGCATAGGGGGCCCAGCTTGTCGAGGGTCCAGCTGAGGGCCATGGCTCCGTGCCTGCTGACCCTGCCGTAGGTGGGCCTGAGACCGGCGACACCGCAGTTGTTGGCCGGGCTGAGGATGCTGCCCCAAGTCTCGCTGCCTATGGCGAAGGGGACGAGTCCGGCGGCCACGGCTGCTCCCGAGCCGCTGCTGCTTCCGCCGCTCCAGTGCTCCTGGCTCCAGGGGGTGGCGCAGGGACCCGTGAAGCTGGCGTTGGGCTGCCTGTACCCCATGCCTCCCGCCAGCTCTATCATGGCTAGCTTGGCGAGGAGGACCGCCCCCGCGTCTTCGAGCCTCTCCACCACGGTGGCGTCGTAGTCGAACACCTGGTCCCTGAAGGGAGCGGCGCCCCAAGTCGTCGGTATGCCTGCGACGGCGAGAAGGTCCTTACCACCCCAAGGTATCCCGTGCAGAGGGCCCCGGACTCGGCCCTTCTTGATCTCTTCTTCGGCTCTCTTCGCCTGTTTGATGGCACGTTCCTTGGTCAGGGTCACGACGGCGTTGAGGGTGGGCCCATGCGTCTCCAGCCGCTCCAGGAAGGTCTCGGCCAGCTCGACGGGCGAAGCCTCGCGGCTCTTTATGCTTTCGGATAGTTTTCTCAGGGGCGTGTAGACGGGGTTCACTCCCCGTCCCTCCTGTAGGGATTGAAGACGCTGAAGGGCTCGTCCCAGTTGCCCAGCTCCACCTTCCTGAGCTCCATAGAGGTCTCGACGATCCTCTCTATGGCCTTCTTCACCTCCTCGAGCTCCTCCGGGGCTATCTTGTCCCCGTACTTCTCCTTGACGAGACTGAACAGGGTCTCGGCTTCCTCTGAGTCCATGGTATATTGGTGTGGGCCCGGTGTTTAAAACACTGATTTGATGGAGGCAGTCTCTATAATATTCAAAAGAAGTTCAGCCGAGTTCAAGCCATCTTGACTGTTGGCCGGGGGCAGAGGATACGGGTACTGCACATCGACGACGAGGAGGCCCAGCTCTTGTTCGCCAAGACGTTTCTGGAGGAGGCGGACCCGGGGCTAGAGCTGGTGTCGTTCCGTGACCCTGCCAAGCTCTTAGACTCGCTGGACGACTCCGTGGACTGCGTGGTCTCGGACTACATCATGCCTGGGATTGACGGCATGGAGCTATGCCACAGGGTCAAGGAGAGGGTGTCCGTTCCCTTCATACTCTACACGGGCCGGGGCAGCGAGGTGGTCGCGGAGGCGGCGTTCAAGCGGGGCGTCGACGACTACGTGCGTAAGGAGTCCGACCCGAGCCATTACCAGCTTCTCGCGAAGCGGATAAGGTCCCAGGCGGCGACGTACAGGCGTCTCGGCGAGCAGAGGAGATACCAGGAGAGGCTGGAGCAGCTCAGGGGTAACCTGGGGCTGCTGAGCGAGGCGAGTAGCCTCCGTGAGCTCGCGGAGGCGACGTCCCATATAGTCGATAGGGTCTTCGGGTACGACTGCTGCTGCTTCACGGTCTTCAGGGACGGGAAGATGGTCCCGGTCTTCACAAACGGGCATGTCGAGTTATCAGAGCTGGACATCGGCGTCGACTCGACTCAGCAGGTAGTCGACGAGGATGGGGGGAGGGTCGTGGTCCCATTGAAACTCGGCGACGTCCACGGAGCCGTGGTGATAGGCAGCCCAGACGGCGTCGGCGAGCAGGACGAGAGCTTGCTCGGGACGCTGGGCACCCTGGTCTCCCAGTCGCTTCACCGCGTAGTCCAGACTGAGAAAATAAGTGCTTCAGAGGAGCAGTTCAGGAGCATCGTGGAGAACGTCCAGGACGTCATCGTCCTCACAGGGCCTGAGGGCAGCATCACGTACATCAGCCCCAGTTGCTTAGGGGTGTTCGGTAGCGCGCCCGAGGAGCTCATGCGTCGCATGTGGGGTGACCTGGTACACGACGAGGACCTAGACAAGCTTGAGCTGTTCTACGCCAAGTCTCTCCGGGGCGAGGGGGGAGTCATCCCGGAGTACCGTGTGAGGTGTGGGGGCGAAGAGCGGTGGGTGAGCCACAGCTGGAGCCCCATAGTGAAGGACGGGGAGGTCTGGCAGGTGGTGAGCGCCGTCAACGACATCACGTGGAGGAAGAACGCGGAGAAGGCGCTCCAGATGAGCCTCGACGAGCTTGAGCAGACCAACAAGGAGCTGAACGACTTCACCCACATCGTGAGCCACGACCTGAAGGCGCCGCTCATGACCATCGAGAGCTTCAGCAGCTTCCTCCTAGAGGACCACGGGGACAGTCTGGACGTCGCCGGCCAGGACTACCTGAGCCGGGTGATCACTGCCTCCCAGAGGATGATGGGGCTCATCGACGGGCTGCTGATGCTGAGCCGTGTGGGCAGGAAGCACACCGGCTATGCCGAGATGGACGTGGGTGGGCTGATGGAGGAGGTACTGGAGGACCTAGGCGGCCAGCTGGATGCGAGCAGCGCCGTGGTCACCATCGGGGAGATGCCGGTGGTGGTGGCGCAGGAGGTGTGGATGAAGCAGCTCCTCGGCAACCTTGTAAGCAACGCGATAAAGTTCAACGAGTCCAAGCCGCCCCGCGTCGAGGTGAGCTGCAGGGACGTGGGAGACCACCACTACTTCACGGTGACCGACAACGGGATAGGGATACCGGAGAGCCAGAGGCATCTCCTGTTCAGGGTGTTCAGCCGTGTGCCCACGGAGAAGCGCTACCCAGGGACGGGGGCGGGGCTCAGCATATGCAGAAAGATAGTGGAGTCCATGGGCGGCGAGATAGGGGTGGAGAGCAAGGAGGGGTTCGGCTCGACGTTCTGGTTCACGCTGCCCAAGGGGAGGGCATCGGTGATGGCCACCGAGATAGAGTCTGAAGTTAAGGCTGAGTTCCAGTGATCTAGAAGCCTAACGGGTATCCGTGTTACTGAACGAAGGCGAATAATGCTTTTTATCGGTGTTGTGAATGGTGGAGCCGAAGTTGAGCCAGCTGGAGGTGCATCCACGTGAGCGATAGGGTATACAGCGTGTTGTTGGTGGAGGACAACCCGAACCACTACAAGATACTCCAGAGGTTCATAGAGAAGTCGGGGCTGCCGATACAGGTGGACCACGTCGAGACGGCGCAGGAGTGCTTCGCCATCTTCCTGAAGAAGAACTACGACCTCCTCATGCTGGACTACAACCTAGGGGAAGTCTCCGGGATCGGTATACTGGAGAAGCTCAAGGAGCTGGAGGTCATGGTGCCCATAGTGATGGTGACCCAGCAGAAGGACCCCAAGATCGCTATAGACGCCATGAAGCTGGGGGCCGTGGACTTCATCATGAAGTCCAAGGAGAGCTTTAGGGAGCTACCGGGGAAGATCATAGGGTACGTGGAAGACTTCGAGGGCAGGCTCACCAACGAGCAGATCTACAAGGTGAGGCGGCGGAGCATAGTTAAGATGCCTGAGGTACGGCAGCTGCTGAGGCTCATCATAAAGGCTGAGGACGACTCGCTGAAGCCGGCGTCAAACACGCATCACTTCTACGAGCCCGACCACACCATGTTTCTGGATATGACCCGGGAGAACCTGGACCGGGTCATGCAGATGCTCACCCTCAACAAGATACTCCTCAAGAGGCCGGTGGGCGTCAAGGCGGCTTGCCCGAGGTGCGAGTCAGACAACGTGACCACGGTGCCTGTGTGTCCCGTGTGCGGCGGCAAGGTGTTCGTGAAGAACGTGGGCACCTCGGCGGACCCGTCGAAGCCCTTCAAGTGTCTGGACGGCTGCAACCAGGCGTTCCCTGAGGTGAGTATCACATACAGGTGCAACCAGTGCACCAGGGTGTTCAGCCTGAAGGAGTCGCGGTACAAGCACACCTTCGAGTTCGCGCTGAACCCCCAGATCCGGTTGGAGGTGGAGAGCCAGGTGGACGACGCCGAGGAGCTGGAGCAGTGGGAGCAGCAGAGCCAGGACATGGAGGAGCGGCTGGAGAACACCAGGGCGATGCAGGAGGAGATAAGGGACAACCTGAGGACCCTTATCACGAGCCAGCTGAAGAAGAGTGGTTAGACTTCGGCGGTGTAGAGCTCGGTGGCGTTAACGGCTTCGACGAGCTTCTTTTTGTCGACGGTTGCCCCGGGCTTGAGGGTGGCTGTGGCTTTACCGGCTTTGTGGTCTGCCTCGGCGCTCTGGACGCCTTCAACCGCCTCAAGGGCTTTCCTGA
>JAEHCT010000119.1 GCA_020697635.1 Candidatus Bathyarchaeota archaeon | reverse complement strand
GAAGATCAGGGATCAGCTGAAGGGTAAGAAGGTGGGACTGATACTCAGCGGCGGCAACATGACGTACGAGAATCTGATGAAGTGCCTAACCTAACCTATCAGACGTCCGTAGCGGTCCACTTCCTGTCTTCGGACCCTGGTGCTGCTTATGGGCTTACCATCTTCAGCCAGCACCATAGTGATGACGAACATGAGCAGAGGCCTCAACCCCCGATCGACCCTCATCTGGTTTATGACCTCGGCGGTGGGCTCCGTCTCCTCGCTGACTATGATGCCTTCGATGTCGTTGCTGTCTACGGTGGGGCCGAAAGGGTCGTTGAGAGGAACGATCTTGGCCCGCTCATAGTACCCCCGCTCCTGGAGGAAGTTCACGACGTCTCGGCGCCTCTTCTCGTAACAGTCTATCTTGTGCTCCTTCTTCAGCGTGGCCGCGAATTTGTCCGTGGTGACGCCTATTATGGCCCGGTCACCCACGTTAAACGTCTCCTCGAGGAGGAACCAGTGGCCCTTGTGCATAACATCGAAGGTCCCACCGACGGACACCAGCTTGAGCCTGTTCTCAACCAAGGAGGCAAGCACCTAAACGCAGTATGGAATGGACCCACACAATTAAGCTTTTTCACTTCGCTGATAGTGAAAAAATGTTGATTAGTCTGCGACGAAGCAGGTCATGGTGGTGTTGATTCCCTCGATTTGTCTTATGTTTTCTATGATTATGTCGTGCAGCACGGTGGTGTTCTCGCCTTCGATGATCACGTATGCGTCGTACGGCCCATAGAGGAAGTGCGCCTCGACCACCCCATCTATCTTCGTTAGCCTCTCAAGCACTTCTGTTCCCATCCCCGGCTCAAGGGTTAACAGAACCAATGCCTTATCCATGGACACCATTAACCCCTTGGGAGCTCCTCAATATAAACAGTCTAGGGCTCCGCGAAACCGTTATATCCTCTGATTGGTTCAATGAACCGAAAACGAGGTAGATCATTTGTCCTCTGAATTCTCGAGCCGTATATCCGGGTTCTACAAGAAGCCCGTTGAGGAAAGAATCGGCATCATAGCCGAGAAGGTGGGCCTGACGCCGGAAGAGGTTGAGACCCTGAACTCTAGAGGCGGCCTAACCATGGAGGCAGCCGACAGGATGACGGAGAACGTCATCGGCACCATAGCTTACCCGTTCAGCGTAGCCGTTAACTTCCGGGTCGACGGCAGCGACTACTTGGTACCCATGGCCGGTGAGGAGCCCAGCGTCGTCGCCGCGGCCAGCAACATGGCCCGCCTTATGAGGGATGGCCCCGGCATCGAGGCCGAAGCCACGGACCCCGTTATGATAGGCCAGATACAGGTGCTTGACGTGCCAGACATGGACGCCGCCATAAAGGCCATAGAAGACAACAAGGAAACGCTCATCGAGTCCGCCAACGAGCTTGACCCTATACTGGTTAGGTTCGGTGGAGGAGCCAAAGACATCGTGCTGAGACCCATTGAAACAGAGGATGGCCCCATGCTCATCGTCCACCTCCTCGTGGACTGCAGGGACGCCATGGGCGCCAACGCCGTCAACACAATGGCCGAGGTGCTGGCACCCACCATAGCCGAGCTCGCAGGAGGAAGGACGCTGCTCAGGATCATAAGCAACCTAGCCGACAGGAGGCTGATCACAGTCAAGGGAAAGGTGAAGAAGGAAGACATAGGCGGCGAGAAGGCGGTGGACAACATAGTCTCGGCTTGGGCTTTCGCGGACGCCGACCCCTACAGGGCGGCCACCCATAACAAGGGTATCATGAACGGCGTCGCCGCCGTGGCCCTCGCCTTCGCGCAGGACCACCGGGCCATCGAGGCGGGCGCCCACGCCTACGCCGTGAGACACGGCCAGTACAGGAGCATGAGCAGGTGGAGCAAGGACGGGAACGGTGACCTTGTGGGCGAGATGACTCTCCCCATGGCCGTCGGACTCGTCGGAGGGGCCACCCGGAGCCACCCCATGGCACAGGTGGCCCGTAAGATACTGGGTGTGGGCAAGTCAGTGGACCTAGCCAAGGTCTTGTGCGCAGTTGGCCTCGCCCAGAACCTCGGCGCCCTCAGGGCCCTCACTCAGGAAGGGATACAGCACGGCCACATGAGGCTCCACGCCCGGAACCTGGTTGTGATGGCCGGCGCCTCGGGTAAGATGATCGAGGAGGCCGTCAAGCTTCTCGTCGATTCAGGCGAGATCAGGTTCCCCAAGGCCCAGGAGATAGTCAATAAGCTGAAAAACTAGTCCAGGTATTTCTCTTGACCATCGAGATCGACGACGCCGGCACGGGGGACATCCTCTTCGGCGCCGTCATAGGCACCTACAGGCCCGAGGACGACCACTTCATATACGACATGATAGACGTAAGGTACTTCCAGAAGCCGGTGTACGATAAGAAAAGGCACCTGAACGAGGCTCGCAGGATAGCGTTAAGGCTCGTCGACAGGCTTGGGCTCCGTGAAGAGGAGAAGATCTTAATCTGCACCGGAGACATACTCAACGAGGCTGCGGAGGCCCTCCTAGAACGGTACGGGGAGGAGCGTATCGAGCGGGGGAAGATAGAGGGACGCGCCCAGTTCCTCGTGGAGCGGGCTTATACAGACGAGCTCCGTAACATCGGCTACGAGCCCCGGGAGGACCGCACCGAGAAGTGGGGGAAGAACTTCTGGCACATGTACAACTGGGTTAGGAAGGACCCAAGGAGAAGGCTGCGGTGGACCAAGTCGGCGTTCCCCAACCTCAAGAAGTACCCGCTCTTCAAGTGATCCTTTACCTATTACTTATTATTTCCATTTACTCTTGGGTAAATGAAGAGTTTATGAAGTATAGTGAAGGCGACGTTTGGCGGATCACCGTCGACGAGAGGCTGGACGAGAAGATAGTTAGGTTCCTTGTTGCGGAGATGAAGAAGGCAGTCGACATCGGCGTCGTTATCGATGAGGAGATCTGGGACGAGGAAGAGGAGTTCATCATCACAAGCGACGATCTGAGCTGGATACGTCATAAGGGCGAGGAGTGCTACAACTGCTGGAGCTTGGTCAAGGAGGCTTGGGGTATCCACCCGAAGCTAGCCCCCATTTGGAGCGCACTCGCTGAGGGGCAGGTGTATCTCTCAGGCTCCTTCGAGATGGCGAAGGTAGCCAACTCCTTCGTCATCAAACGCAACCCCAAGAAACGCACCTTCATACGGGTAGACACTCGCCCGGAGATCAAGGACGACCTGAAGTGGCTATACAACGAGGTCCTTACAAGGGGGAAGATGGATGCCTATTAACGTCGAACCAGAAGATCTGGTGTTCCACATCCTCAACGTGGGCTTCGGGGACAGCATCGTCGTGGAGTTACCCGAGGACGAGCACGGGCAGAGATCCTATGGAATAGTGGACTGCTGCAAGTACGACAAGACCAACGATTACTTGGATAAACTCGTTCACAAACGGCCGGGGGACAGGAAACTGAAGTTCATATGCGCCACTCACCCCCACATCGACCACATACGCGGCATAAAGAAATTCATCGAGTCCCCATCAACGAGGCCAGCTAAGCTCTGGGACAGCGGTTTCAGGCACGCCTCCCAGACCTACATGAAGATACTTCGCTCCGCGCTGGACCACCGAGTCGACGTGGTCCGGGTCAGCTCTGGCATGGAGTGGTACTACGGACAGGTGCAGATCTCGGCTCTCTCCCCAAGCATAAGGCTGCGTAACAAGTACGCCACCTACGGCGTTGACATGAACAACGCCTCCGTAGTCCTCAGGTTCGAGAACCACCGGGAGAAATACCTCTTGACGCGGTCACACGAGTACGAGGGAACCAGTAGCAAACTCGATGTACGACGGGCAGGCTCAGGCGTCGTGATCTTGGCTGGGGACGCCGAGTACGACAGCTGGGCTCACATAACTGACGAGTTCCCGCGGCTGGAGAGAACAGACGAGCATAAGCCGCTGGTGACGAAGATGCTTAACCAACTCGCCTGCAACGTCATCAAGGTGTCACATCACGGCAGCATGCACGGAACCCCCCTCGACGTCTACGAGAAGATGATGCCCGAGACCGCGATAATCTCCACGAGGCAGGAGTACTCCACCAAGGACGTCGGCGACTTCACACTGCAGAGGGGCTTGTTCCCTCACCCGACGTCCATAATGGCACTTGAGGAGGTTGGCGCCCTGATTATGACCACGGAGGGGTGCTACGAGTGCGAGGAACGCGACGGCGGGGTGCAGAAGTACCCAGAGTACGCCCACGAAGGAACCATAGTAGTAAGGGTGCCCCCCGGCGGTTCAGCCGAGCTCGAAAAACTCGACGACGACAAGGACACGGTCCCCGACCCTCCGTAAATGCCGCTCCATATTCTTTTATTGCGTCACAGACAGTCTAATTTGAACCGAGATGAAACCCTGGCTTCTCAACATACTCGCATGTCCCATCGACAAGCACCACCCCCTCGACGCCTACTTCTTCGAGTGGGAGACCACCGAGGATGAACTCGAGAAGATAAACAGAGACGCGGGGGTTACCACGATCCACTTCAAGAAACAGTATGCACACCTAGCAAAGCAGATAGCCGACGGCACCGTAAGCCCGCCCGCGCTGGAGAAGATCGTGGACGAGACTGGCTCCACCTACTCCCAAGAGCTGTACGCAGACGCCAAGAAGTTCCTCAACCGCCTAGGCTTCGAGAAGAACCGCGAAGAGAAGAAGTTGCTAGAAGACTACCCTGAAGGAATAGACGTACTATACAGGTACCTTAACCTCGTCGAGGTCGAGGAGGGCCTCCTCCACTGCCCCAAGTGCGGAAGATGGTACCCCATAGGCAGCGCCGTCGAGACCATCCCGGAGCTAATGCCAGACGATCTCCGGGAGAGGGAGAGGGATCTGGAGTGGCTCGCCAAATGGAAGGACAAGGTACCCGAGGAAGTGCTTACAGAGGGTAAGCCCTTCACTCTGTGAGGATTTCGTCTCTCGCTTTCTGAAGAACCCAGTAA
>JAEHCT010000118.1 GCA_020697635.1 Candidatus Bathyarchaeota archaeon | reverse complement strand
GCAGTCATCTGGAGAAGAGTGGCTCCATTCTGATGGTCTACAGCGACCACACGGGATTAGAAGAAGGCGATTTCAGAGGGTACGTAGTAGAAAAACTGGGTGAGCTGGCCCTGTTCTTCGAGACGCTGTCTTGTGTGGCGCTTACCCCATCTTGAGGCCCATGCCGAAGCCCACGACGAAGCTGGCCGCGAAAGGCAGGTTTGCGATCATCGCCGCCAGCACGCCCTCGGCGGCCACGGCTGAGCCTAGCGCGTTGACCCCCCACGCCTCCAAGGCCGCGTAGTTCACGTCGATTATCCCCTTATAAGCCAGGTACTGTAGGCCGAGGAAGAAGAGGCCTATGATCACTGCCACTACCTTGGCAACCTTCTTCACCGCGTAGCCCACACAGAGTCCTCCTATTCCGCCGACCCCGAGCTGGGCGATGAGGGGTGTCAATATGCTCGGTGTTTCGCTCATAGGGAATGATACATTGTCCCCGATTATAAAACTAGTTTGTTATCCGGGGACGATGTGGGTCCCCGTCACTCCTTCCAGGGCGTCGGCCGCCTTGCCTAGGCTCGTGATCACGGCTCGTTCGCCGCCTCTCTCGACGAAGCCCATGGCCGCCTCTACCTTGGGGCCCATGCTGCCGGCCTTGAAGTGGCCTTCACTCAGGTACCTCTTAGCCTCAGTTATGGTCATCTTCTCTACGGGGGTCTCGTCCTCGGATCCGAAGTTCAGAAGGGCGTGCTCCACGTCGGTGAGTATGAGGAATATATTGGCGTCGACCTCCTCGGCGAGCTTGGCTCCGGCGCGGTCCTTGTCTATGACGGCGTCCACCCCCTCAAGCTTGCCTTCACCGTTCCTGATGACGGGGATGCCGCCGCCCCCGGAGGCGATGACGATGGTGCCGCTCTCGACAAGCTTCTTTATCACGCCGGCTTCGGCTATCCCCAGCGGGATGGGGGAGGGCACTACCCTGCGCCAGGTCTTTTCCCCCGTCGGCCTCACCTGCTTCACGATCCAGTCGTTCTTGGCTCCATGCCTCTTGGCCGTCTCCTCGTCGTAGTAGGGGCCGACCGGCTTGGTGGGATCCTGGAAGTCTGGGTCGTCCCGGCTCACGATGACCTGGGTCACCACCGTGGCAACCTCCTTCCCGTCGTCGGCTAGAAGGTTGTTGAGTTTCTGCTGCATCATGTAACCTATCTGGCCCTGGGTCATGGCTCCGAGCACCACGAGGGGCTGCTCTGGCACCATGTGGGCCCCCTGCTCCTGCTGAATAGCCAGGTTGCCCACCTGCGGACCGTTCCCGTGGGTGATGGCTATCTCGTATCCGTTACGCGCTATGGCAGCGATCTGCACGGTGGCGGTCTCGACGTTCCTCATCTGCTCCTCGAAAGTCCCCCTCTCGTGGGGCTGCTTTATGGCGTTGCCGCCGAGAGCGATCATGACCCTCTTCTTCAAAACTGTTCACCTAGGAGAGGAATAAACAGGATGTGTCACTTCTTAAAATAGTTCCCCCAGCTGGGACTATATGACTACTTTTTGTGTCAAACGGGGCTCAGTCCATGTTATATCATCGTAAATCGATGTATCTTCGGTGCATTCTCTTGAAACGGGTTTTCCCTGAAGGGTTCCTGTGGGGCACCGCGATCTCGTCTTTCCAGGCCGAGATGGGGGCAGGTGAACCAAGCGACAGGACCGACTGGTGGGCGTGGGTCAACGACGAAACCAACGTCTCTGTTGAAAGGGTGAGCGGAGACACGCCCCTCGACGGCCCCGGGTTCTGGGAGCTCTACGACGGAGATCTGAGGCTGGCCCGTGAAGACCTAAAAAACAACTCGATAAGGCTCTCAGTCGACTGGGGCCGGGTATTCCCTGAGTCGACTCACGATGTCGAGGTGGACGTGAAGAGGGATCACTGGAACAACGTCTGGAAGGTCGAGCTGGAGGAAGACGATGTCAAGGCCCTGGACAGGTTAGCCGACCATGACGCCGTGGAACGGTACCGGGAGATACTCAAATGCGCGCTCAACTACGGTTTGACGCCTATGCTCACCCTCTACCACTGGCCGATCCCCCTATGGCTCCACGACCCCATAGCCTGCCGGGACGAGATGGCATCCACCGACAGGCGGGGATGGGTAAGCCAGTCCACCATCGTCGAGTTCGCCAAGCTCACAGCCTACCTTTCCCACGAGCTGGGGGACCTCGTGGATCTCTACTGCACCGTCAACGAGCCCCGCATAGTCAGCGAGCACGGCTACCTCACCAGGCGAGGCGAGTTCCCCCCGGGCCTGAACGACCCGTCCCTCTTCCTCATCTGCCTCAAGCACCTGTGCATCGCACACGGCGTCGCCTACGAGCAGGTCAAACGCTGGGACAGGCACGAGGCGTCGCCCCTGGGGCCCTCAACGGTCGGGTTAGTGGCGGTCCTCCAGCACTACGAGCCGGCTGACCCAAATAACCCCGACGACGCTTGGATGAGCCAGTTCATAGACTATGCATTCAACGAGTGGAACCTAAACGCGGTTTTCCACGGCGACTACGACATGAACCTCGACCAGGTGGTGGAGCCGTGGGAGCAGCTGCCCCACCAGGTCAAGGGCTGCGACTACATCGGTGTCAACTACTACACCAAGTGGAGGGTCAGGCACAGGAAGACAGGCGTGGACCCGCTCATGGACTACGAGTTCGTTCCCTGCCGCGACGACTGCACAGATTACGGCTGGTATATATACCCCGAGGGGCTCCGGAACGTGCTCAGGTGGGCGTACAGGAGGTATAGACGTCCCATCTACGTCACAGAGAACGGGGTGGCCGACATGGGGGACAGGATACGGACGAGGTACCTGAGGAGCCACCTCGACGAGGTCTACAAGGCCATATCCCTCGACGGTGTGCCGGTGAAGGGGTACTACTACTGGACCCTCATGGACAACTTCGAGTGGAGCGACGGGTACAGGATAAGTTTCGGCCTCTACAACGTGGACAGGGAGACCAAGAAACGCACTCCCACCAAGGCTGTTCAGGCGTACAGAGAGATCGCCGAGAAGAACAGCCTATAGCCGTGAGCCACGGCGGGACTCGATCCTAGATCTATCACGGCTAGGAAAAGATAATATATGGGGACCCGTATACACTCAAAGCCCCCCGGGGATGAATAACGATGTCGCTACGAGACCCAGTGAAGATCGAGATCGCGAGAGGACACCGCATTAAGAAGACTGTGTGCAGGAGCTGCGGAGCCACCAACCCGTTCAAGGCAACCAAGTGTCGCAAGTGCCGCAGCAAGAACCTCCGCCCCAAGAGGACCAAGGGGAAGGCTAGGTAGCCTTACTCGACCAGGTCGAAGCTCACCTCAAGCAGTTGCTTCTTGTTCCTGAAACGGGCCTTATTGATGACTAGTTCGCCGACGCCGCCCGTCGACGAGGTGTGCTCCTTGTTGCACGCGTTGACGTTCCAGCCAGGCAGATGGAAGACCTGAAGCTCGGTGATGTGCTCGGGCAGGGGGAAGAGGTCGTAGATGAGGTCGCCCCACCGCGCCTCGGCGTCGGCCCTGCTAAGCACATGGATCTCTATCGGCTGATCCTCCTTGATCTTCTCGTTGGCCAGCCGCTGGATCTTGCGGACCTCGTCGTCGGTGGGCTTGCGGTCGAACTGGACTGTTATCCTGCCGTGGGAGCCATTCGCCGAGGCACCGGCGGACCACTTGGCCCCGTCTCCCAGCACCTTGACTATCGCACCCTTGACCACGTGCAGCGCGGTGTGGGCTCTCCTCTCAACGCTCATGGGGGGATATTCCGAGGCGACGCCTCATAAAACATGTGGGCAGCGTCAGCCATCCTATGAAGAGAGTAGGAGGAAAAGGGTTAAACCTTGTTCGTCCCCACCCGAGGGCGTAGGGCTCACCCGTCCGCGGCGACGCGCCGCCGAACATGACCCCTGTGTCAGCGTCGTATCTTATGGCTAGGCATCTGCCGTGGCTCCACGGGCCACTCATGGCTATCCTATGGCCCTTCTCCTTTAGGCCTTTTATCACGTCGTCGGGTATCCTAGACTCGACGGCAGCCTCCCCCGGCTTCACAGCGTGGGGCCAGAAGCTGCCCGGGACGTGGTTCGTGTGCACCGTGGGCGCGTCCAGAGCCTCCTGGACGTTCATCCCGAACTCGACGTGGTTGAGGAAGAACTGGAGGGTCCACTGGTCCTGCCTGTCCCCGCCAGGGGTGCCGAACGCCATGTACTGCCGCCCATCCTTCAACGCGATGCTCGGCGTCAAGGTGGTGCTCGGCTTCTTCCCCGGCTCCAGACACTCGACGTTGCCCGGGTCCAGGTGGAAGAACTGGCCTCTGGTCCCTAGGGGGAAGCCGAGGCCAGGCACCAGTGGGCTTGCCCTTATCCAGCCTCCGCTGGGCGTCGCAGCAAGCATGTTGCCGTCCCGGTCAATAGCGTCTAGGTGCACGGTGTCGCCTTCGAAGGCAGACTCGACGCTCCTCTCCTCAAGCTCCTTGGGCTCGACGCCGCCCGGCTTGAACAGCATGGATGCCTTGTCCGGGTCGACTAGCCCACGGCGCTTCTCCGCGTATTCCTTGGACAGCAGCATGTCCAGGGGCACGTCCACGAAATCGGGGTCGGCGTAGTACTGCTCCCTGTCTGCGAATGCCAGCTTGGCGCACTCTATCCAAGTGTGGAGGTACTCGACTGTGTTGTGCCCCATCTCCCTGAGGTCGTAGCCTTCCAGCAGGTTGAGCTGCTGCAGGAACACGGGTCCCTGACACCATGGACCACACTTGTAGACGTCGAGGCCCCTGTACGTGACGGTGACGGGTTCCTCGAAGCGGGCACTGTAGCGCTGGAAGTCCTCCAAGGTTATGAGTCCATGGTTCTCTTTCCCGTACACGTCTCTGCACTTGAATCTCTGGGTGAACTCCACGATGGCCTGGGCTATGGGGCCATCGTAGAAGTGTTTCCGGGCGGCGTCGAGCCCCGCCGACCTCGACCCAGCCCTAGACTCGACGGCTGCAACCTCCTTGAAGGTGTTGTACCAACCAGGGTTCCGCAGTAGCTGACCG
>JAEHCT010000117.1 GCA_020697635.1 Candidatus Bathyarchaeota archaeon | reverse complement strand
CGACTATGTGCCCTTCCTGGGCGACCACAAGGTATGCTACATAAGGATCAACAGCCACAGCTTCGGCAACCTGCCCATCACCTTCGACACCAAGCTAGTGGTCAACGACAGCCCCAACAGCGCAGGCGTCGTGATAGACGCCGTGAGGGCCACCAAGATCGCCCTCGACAGGGGGGTAAGCGGACCACTCCTCGGCATAAGCAGCTACAGCTTCAAGCACCCACCGAAGCAGGTGCCAGACGACGAGGCTCACCGGTGGGTCGAGGACTTCATACAGGGAAAAGTGGAGCGTTAGGGGAGCCAGAGCCTCAGCTCCGCCTCAGCCTCCTCAGGGTTCCCGGAGGCGTGGACAAGGTTCTCTACGGCCCTGCCCTCGGCCGTGCTCCTCTCTATGCTGTCGAGCCCTAGGTCGCCTCTGATGGTTCCCTTCTCGGCCGTCGCTGGGTCAGTGTACCCGGTGACGCGGCGCACCTCCTTGATGGCATCGTCTCCCCCGACGCGTATAGCCAGCACCGGGCCCCTGCTAAAGTATCCCCTGAGCTTCTCCAGCACCTTCACACCGTGAGCCTCTGGATCGGTGATGCTGGGCACCGCCGCCTGAGCCTTCTTCCCTATGCTGAGAGCCATGCTGTCAGGGTAGTGCTTCTTTAGCCGCTCTAGCCCCACCTTCTTGCAGTACCTCATGTCGAGGACCTCAAGGCCAGCGTCCTCGCAGTACTTTATTATGACCCCTATGAGGTTCCGTTCCAGCGCGTCGGGTTTTAGGATGACTAGGGTCTCCTGGTACATGGGCATGGTTTAGGCGATCATTCTTTAAGGTCTTACGGTCGGGTGTAAAAAAGGTGGGTTTTTTCCTCACCTAGTCCTTAAGCTCAATCCTTGAGAATAGGGCCAGCTTCTTCACGGTGTCGAGAGTGAACTCAGCAGTCTTCATGTACTCTTCGTGGGTGTGGTCGTACTGAGTCTCGACCTTTGGATCTGATTTGAGTAAGAGATGCATCCTGAGGGCTCCAGGGCCGAGCCGAGTCCTGAAGCTGCACACAGGGCACTTGAACCGGTTTATCGAGTCTCCTTCCTCGGTGAGAGCGACATACACACGGAGATGTTCCGGGATGTTAAGCGACATGTTACCCCGTTATGATATTGAATGCATGGCGATATATGCATTACCCATAGCTGCCACTAAATTCACGTAGGATATAACGAAAACCCACTAACATTCCCTGAGGAATCAACTGAGACTAAACAAAAGAGTAGACGTAAAAGTCAGGCTATCTTTGCCTAAGCTTCCAAGCCTCTGTCCACTTGAACTTGCGGGGATCACGCTTCATGTCCAGCGTGCTCTTCCTGCATTTTCCGCTGCAGAAACGCAGGACCCTTCCGTCGCGCCTCACGAAGTTCATCCCTGTACCGGGGGCTATCTCCTTACCGCAGAAACTACACTTATGTACCTGGGGCAACGGCTTTCACCTACCTGATCTTCCTGGCTTCACGCTCTGTCTCTCGCAGAAGCAGTATGTCGTCGATGCGCACAGGCCCTTTCACGTTCCGTGTGATGATCCGTCCCTTGTCTCTGCCTTCCTCAATCCTGACTCTTACCTGCATGATCTCACCCGTCAGCCCCGTCCTGCCAATGATCTGGATGACTGTCGCGGGTGTGAGAAGGTCAGAATCACGGCTCATCCTACTTCACGAGTTCCTGGACTTTCTTGACTATCTCGGCGACAAGGTTCTCGGCGTCCCCCGCGTCCTCGATGGAGGCTGCTGATGAACTCACATGGATCCCAAGGGCTTCACCGATCTTCTGCTTCTCCGGGACATAAACGTACGGCGCCTTCCGCTCGTCACATAAAAGCGGCAGGTGCGCGACTATCTCCGGAGGATGAACGTTCTCGGCTATAAGCACGAGCTTGGCCTTACCCCTCTCGATGCTCTTGGTGGCCTCGTTGGTCCCTTTCCTGATCTTACCTGACTCCGTAGCGATCTTCAGCGCCTCGTACGCCGCGTCCGCCACTTCCTTCGGCACTTCGAACCTTACGTAGAAGGGTTTCGAAGGATCTATATCTCCTGACATATCATTTCCCTCAGCGTGGATAGTGTTACCCGAGTGTCCTTTATTAAACGTTCCGCCCGTTAACACGGACGTGTGAACTTGGTTACTCGTCAGCGCCGTATTCACGGAATATGTCGGCGTAGACGGTGCAGAAGTACTCGCATGCTTCAACTACCCCCGTGCGGCCTGATTCAGCCAGTACGTAGAACTTCTTTCGTCCCTCCTTCCTAGTCTCCACCAACCCTCGTTTCTCGAGCTCCTTAAGGGCTGGGTAGAGGGTTCCTGGGTTAGGCCTTTTGCCCCGCATCTTCCCGAGCTCCTCGGCCAGCTCCTGGCCGTACATGTCCCTCTTGGTGAGGAGCCACAGTATGCTGAAGGATAGTAGGCCTCGCATGTCGCAGCAGTCTGGTATGTTGGAGCAGCACTCGTCTTTCTCAGTCATCTATATATTGGGTAACCAATATGTTTATATAGGTTTCATAAGATGTGTTGGGTGCCCGATATATGGGGCGTCCGATAAAAGGAGGAAGACGAATGTCAAGCCAAGAGATCAAGGAACATGTCAAGAAGAGGTACGCCGAGCACGCCATGAGAGCCCAGTCAAGCTGTGGCTGCGGAGCCAGCTGCTGTGGAACACCTTCGACCGATACATGGGCGAAACGAGTCGGATACACAGCCGAGGAACTGTCAAACCTTCCCGAGGAAGCGGTTGGAGCCGCGGCTGGCTGCGGTAATCCTGCCGCCATCGCGGGCCTCAGAGAAGGGGAGACCGTTCTAGACCTGGGCTCGGGCGGAGGCATAGACGTGATCCTCGCGGCCCACAGGGTGGGGCCAAAAGGTAAGGCCATAGGCGTAGACATGACCGACGAGATGATCAGCTTAGCCAACAAGAACGCGGCCGAGGCAGGTGTCGAGAACGTCGAGTTCAGGAAGGGAGACATCGAGGAGCTGCCCGTGAAGGATGGGTCCGTCGACGTCATCATCAGCAACTGCGTCATAAACCTGGCTCCGGACAAGGACAGGGTGTTCGCGGAAGCGTACAGGGTGCTCAAAAAAGGCGGAAAATTTATCGTGTCGGACATAGTGACGGACGGCGGGCTCCCAGACCACGTCAAGAATGACCTTGACAGCTGGGCTGAGTGCGTCGCAGGCGCCATAGACAGCGGTGACTACATCAAGAAGCTGAGGGAGGCCGGGTTCACGGAGGTAAAGGAACTCAGCCGAAGAGGCAGTAAAGGCATCTACAGCGCCGAGATACAGGGGTTCAAGCCCCTGTCTGGGCATGACTGCTGCTGACCGATCCAGTTTTTTCTTATCTATGAGTGAAGTAGGCGACGAAGGGCTTAGCTGTGTCCACGCGGCAGTAGCCGAACCTCTCGAACTGGAACATCTCGCCACTCTTCATCTCTTGCACCCTCTTCTCAGCGAGACCGGTCGCGCTCGTGGCATCTGGTAGGACCACCCGGGCATCTACGCCGACGCCGGAGGGCAGCCAGTGTATGAAGGGCGCGTCGTTGTCCCTAGCCAGCCGGTAGTCCTTCGAGTGATACCCGGCCTTGACGCCGGATCCGCCTACCTCCGTCACCTCTATGTTCATGACGCCCATCAGCCTGGTCAGGCCGCCTACTATGAGCCGCTCCAGGTCCTTCCCGGACACGTTGAACTCCAGCGCGCCATCCTTCGGCGTCAGCACATAGTCTCTTGTGCCCCTCTCGGGATAGTCTGGGTGCACCGGCAGCGTGGCGGCGTGTCTCTCCGTTACGCCCGTGACGGTGAGCCTCACGGGGTCCTCCACGAAGAAGTACCTGTCCGAGGTGGGCTCGATGATCTTCCTGTTCTCGGCCGCGATGTTGTCCCAGCTTATGGTGACGTTCACCGGCTTGGGGCCCACGTGGATCATTGTGGCCCTTATGGCCTCCGGCTGTAGCCCGCGTCTACGCAGCGCCCTCAGCGTGCCGAGCCTGGGGTCGTCCCACCCCGAGTAAGTGCCGTCCTCTATCCCGGCCCGCATCTTTGACTTGCTGAGGATACCGGCCTCCAGGCCGAGCCTCCCGACGTTGATGACCTCGGGGTACTGCCAGCCCAGGTGCCTCTGGAGCCACCTCTGCCTGGTGGTGTTGACGTCGTGCTCCTTGCCCCTGATGATGTGGGACACCCCCATGAGGTGGTCATCGATACCGCAGCTGAAGTTATAGAGGGGCCAAACGCGGTACCTGTTGCCTTGGAGGGGGTGTTCGACGTCGCTGATGCGGAGCGCGGGCCAGTCCCTCACCGCGGGGTTCGGGTCGTCGAGGTCGGTCTTTATTCTGACCACAGCCTCGCCCTTCTCGTAGGTGCCGTCAAGCATCTTCTCCCATCGCCTGAGCTGCTCCACGGGGGGCAGGCCCCTGCACGGACACGTCTCGCTGGCCATGTAGAGCTTCCTGAAGGCCTTCACCTCGCAGGTGCAGACGTAGGCGTTCCCTTCCTTCAGGAGCCTCTCGGCGTACTCGTAGTAGAGGGGGAGCCTGTCGCTCTGCCTGTACTTCTCGTCTACCTTGACGCCGAGCCACTCGAGGTCCTCAAGTATGGCTTTATACATCTCGGGGATGGGGGGCTTGACCTCGGCGCTGGTATCCTCGTAGCGGAGTATGAAGCGGCCGTCATACATCTTGGCGTACTCGTCGCAGAAGATGATGGGCTCCGCGCTCCCAAGATGCAGAGCGCCGTCTGGGTTCGGCGCGAACCTCGTCTTGACTATGGGCCACATGTCAACGTTCTCCAGCGGCGGCAGAGTCTTCTTCTTCTCCTCGACCCTCCTCCGCGCTAGGAGTTCCGGGTGGTTCTCCTCTACGTGCCGCAGTTGCTCCTCCTGTGTCCACGAGTTCACCTCCTTCATGGCCTCGTTTATAATGGGGACGACCTCCTTGGCCCTCGACCTCAGCTCGGGGAATTCCCCGAGAACCTTGCCGATCACTGACCCCGCCTGGGCTACGCCGTCGTGCTGGGAGGCGTTGTGAGCCGCATGCTTGGTGGCGGCCTTCCTTATCTCCTTGTTGCTCATGGACA
>JAEHCT010000116.1 GCA_020697635.1 Candidatus Bathyarchaeota archaeon | reverse complement strand
GGGGAGCTTCAGCTGCCCCGACCACGGTATGCCTGATCTGTCCCTGGAGGCCGTTGATGAGGGTGTCGAGATCATGGAGAGGACGGTGGAAGCCTTGTCCGGGAGCGTGGGCCTCTACCAGGGTGTTCTGTACGGCGGCTTCATGAACACCGAGAGGGGTGTCTACCTCATCGAGTACAACGCCCGGTTCGGGGACCCCGAGGCGATTAACGTGCTGGCGCTGCTGGAGACGCCCCTATTGGAGGTTGGCTTCGGCATCGTCGAGGGAAGGCTCCCCGAGACTAGGTTCGCCGAGGAGGCGACTGTGTGCGTCTACCTGACCCCTGAGGGTTACCCGGTCAACCCGTTGAGAGACCAGCCTATAACGGTGGGTGAGACGAGGCACAGCGAGATCTACTACGCGTCGGTCTACGACGACGATGGCGTCGTGAAGACCACGGGGAGCCGCTCCGTTGCCCTCTTGGGCAGAGGAGGAACGGTCTCGGAGGCGCGGGAGAAGGTATACTCCGATGTCGGAGAGGTGAAGGGTAGGCTCCACTACCGCACCGACATCGCCGCGCCGACGTATCTAAGCTTTTAAGAACCGAAATCGAAGCATATGTTTGGGGGAGAGACCATGGTAGCCCAAGACACGAAGCTGGCGAAGCTAGAGGCACTTCTGTACGCCGCAGGGCGCCCCATGAGCCTGACCAACATAGTGACCATGCTGAAGCTGGAGGACGAGCTGGAGGCCTCCAGGCTGGTGGACAAGCTGAGCGAGACCTACGAGGCCGAGCCCACGGCCCTAGAGATCAAACGGCTCCCCCGGGAGAAGGTGGTTCTTCAGCTCAAGTCGGACTACACCAAGCCTGCGAGCAAGTACAGCATGAAGCCCCTCCTCACGGCGGGGCCACTGAGGACGCTGTCCTACATCGCTTACTATCAGCCGGTGGAGCAGAAGGAGGTGGCGCAGGCCCGGGGCAGCCAGGCGTACAGGCACCTCAAGCAGCTCGAGCGGATGGGCCTCATAAAGAGGGAGAAGCACGGCCGGACGAAGATCGTCCGTACCACCCAGGACTTCGCGGACAACGTCGGGCTCAGCACGGACAGGACCAGCATGAGGAGGCAGCTGCGCAGCATCTTCAGGAGGCTGGAGCTGGACCAGATGGAGAAGAAGTAGTTGGCCAAGAAGAGCAGCACCCTGGTTGTGGTCGTCGCCTTCGTGCTCGTTGCCGCGTTCTTCTCGTATCAGCAGGGCATCCTGAACCCGATCCTCAACCCGGGGAACGGGGGTGACGAAGAGACCAACGGCGAACCCGAGCCGACCCCGGAGACGGTTTCCATCAAGGTGGCGGCGTTCAACATCCAGATCTTCGGCAAGTCTAAGCGGAGCAAACCCGAGGTGATGACGGTTCTCGTGGACGTGGCCAGGGAGTTCGACGTCATGCTGGTCCAGGAGATACGGGACAGCAGTGGCGAGACCGCCCCCGCGTACCTCGAACAAATCAACGGCGAAGGCGCGAGCTACGCCTACATAGAGAGTGAGAGGCTCGGCAGATCCACGAGCAAGGAGTCATACGCCTACTACTGGAACACCGACACCGTGGAGTACATGGAGGACACGGCGTACGTCTACAACGACACAGGCGACGTCTTCGAGAGGGAGCCCTACGTGGCTTCGTTCAGATCGGGCGGCTTCGACTTCACCCTCGTGGGCATCCACACCAAGCCCGACGACGCCGAGAACGAGATAGGCAACCTCACAGCCGTTGTCGCAAGCGTAATCGCGTCAGACCCCGGCGAGGGCGACGTCATCGTCATGGGGGACTTCAACGCGGACGGCAGCTACTTCGACGAGGACGGGCCCAGCCCCCTCATCGGCGAGGGCTACAACTGGATAGTCGAGAACAGCTACGACACGATGACACGGACGGGCTGGACCTACGACCGGGTCGTGCTCCTAGACGGCACATACGGCGGCGAATACGTGGCGGGCTCCTGCGAGGTATTCTACTTCGACGCCGTCTACGGCGTCGGCCAGGAGCTGACGGAGGACGTCTCAGACCATTACCCGGTGTACGCCGTGTACAGGACCGACCTCGTGGACGACGACTGACACACACCTCATGTTGCTTACACGCGTCTACCCCGTCTCGAGAACCCGTTGTTCTTGGTCCCCAGAGGTTCACTGTGCACCGTGGAGTAGCACGGGAGTCGGCTGGACACGCTCCGCCCCGAATCATAACGTTTTAAAACAGCAGAAATGTATGAGGGTGTGAAAACGATGAGCGAGTCCGTCAGCACCATGCAGATATTTGCTTATCTGGTCGCCATAATACCTAGCGTCTACTTCCTGTACAGGATCGTCCGCGAGGTAATATACTATATCAATAGGGACGACTCGGATATCCTCTAGGGATAATGTCCGGGGAGCGCACCAAGTTCTGCCCTCACTGCGGGGCCATGATACCCTACGACGAGACGTACTGCCCCGCGTGCGGTGAATCGCAGCCGGTCCTCGAAGCTGTAACCAGGAGACCCGTCAAGAAGACTTGGATCGCCGTCCTGCTGTCGTTGCTCGTCACCGGGCTCGGCCACCTGTACCTGGGTAGGCGGAGGAGAGGGCTGACCATATTCACCGTGACTCTGGCCGTCGGCGTCGTCGCCGGCCTCTACTTCACCTATGACCAGGTCATGTTCATGGGCTTGCTCTTCGCGTTGTTCTCGGCCTACGACGCCTACCTCCTGTCCCGTGTCCAAGGCTGAAGGCGTGGCTCATAGATTACATCCTTTAAATCCGATGATGTTTCTAATGGAGGTGAAGACAGGATGAAATACGAGATCAAGTACCAGCCCTCCTACAGCTTGCTGGAGGTGGAGCTCGATGCAAACGAGAGGATCACGGGCGAGGCGGGAGCCTTGACCTACATGACCCCTAGCATCGACGTCCAGACTAGGAGAAGGGAGCAGAGCATATTTGGTACCCTCAAGACGAGCCTCCTCGGCGGCCAGAGCCTCTTCGTGACGGACTTCACCGCGAGGGGCGGCTCCGGCAAACTGGCCCTAGTCGCGGCTCCCATAGGGGACATCACCAAGCTTGAGGTCGCCCCGAGTAAGGGGTGGATCATACAGAAGTCGGCTTACCTCGCCTCCACGCAGGATATCGACCTCGACGTCCGGTGGGAGGGGTTCAGCCGCGGCATATTCGGGCAGGGCCTCTTCATGGTGAAGACCACGGGCGACGGCGACCTGTTCATAAACACCTTCGGCGCCATAGACAAGCACGAGTTGGCGCCCGGTGAGCAGCTGATAGTGGACAACTTCCATCTGGTGGCTTTCAGCGACACCTGCGAGTACGAGGTCAGGAAGTTCGGTAACTGGAAGGAGACCATCCTCAGCGGCGAGGGCTTCGTCACCCACATCGAGGGCCCTGGCGAGGTCTACATACAGACCAAGAACCTGCGGGAGTTCGTGGACTGGCTCTGGACGCTGCTGGGGCCGAGGGTCGCATCGAGGCAGTCAAGATAGAGTCGAGATGATCGACACCATCTACTTCGACAACTGGAACACGCTGGTCCAGGCGCCCGACCTCATGAGGCCGGGCGGCAGCACTGAGAGGTTCCATGGGTACTTGGAGAGCCGGGGCGTCGACGTGCCCTACGGGCTCCTAGTCGAGGCGTACAGGCTCATCGCGAGGAGGCTAACGCGGGAAGCCGACGCGGACGGATACAGGGAGCTCGACTACGAGAAGCGTATAGAGAGTGTTTTCGCTGAGCTGGGGCTAGAGGACGCGAATGAGCTGGCCAGAGGCGCCTGGAGGGCGTACCTCGACGAGTGGCCCAGACAGACCGAGTTCTTCCCAGAGACCCCCGGAATGCTGGAGTCCTTGAGGGGCAGGTACAAGCTGGGCGTCATAACCAACTACATGGAGGGCCACACGTGTCAGCTGGTCTTCGACAAGCTGGGGTACAGGGAGACGTTCGACTCACTCGTGGTCTCGGCCGAGGTGGGGTACAGGAAGCCGGCCAGGGTCATCTTCGAGCAGGCGCTCAGGGAGACGGGGTCGAGGCCGGAGAACTGCGTCATGGTGGGGGACCTGTACGAGGCCGACGTGGTCGGGGCCAACAACATGGGCATGCACAGCGTGCTCGTCGACATATACGGCAGCCAGCACGAGCACTACGGCGAAGCCACCGTGGCCATTCCGAGCATCGGGGAGTTCCCACGCGCCCTGGAGAAGATACTGTCCCTCTAGGCCCTCTCCTCTACAAGTCTCGGTATCTCCCTCAGATCCTTGACTATTCTGCCGCATCCCGCTTCCATGAGCCTTTGGGCCCAAGCGTCGTCCCGGCAGTAGCCTATGAACTCTACTCCCGCCGAGTCCGCGGTCTGGAGATCCGTCGTGGTGTCTCCTATGAACAACGTGTCGCCGGGGTCCACGCCGAGGAGCCTGACGGTGTGCAGGAGGTGCCTGGGGTCGGGCTTGGGGTAGGGAACGTCGTCCCGTGCGACGACCTGGTGGAAGAAGCGCAGCATGTCGTACCTCTTCAGGATGTGGATGGTGTACTCCCGGTGGCTTCTCGTGGCGACGCCGAGGCCGAGCCCTTCGCCGTGGAGCTCCGCGACGACCTCCCTAGCGTGGGGCTTCGGCTCTGTGGCGTCGAGGGCCTCCAGCTCGATGCCGTTCATTATCTCCGTCATCTCGGCCATGGTCGCCTCCAGGCTCGCCTCTGGGAGCCCGTACTCCAGTAGGGTGGCGGCTCCGCCCCTGATCACCCGGTACACCTTGCGGCGGTCATCGAGGGGCTCGGGGAGCCCCCGGGAGGCTAGGAGCTCCCTGACCCTGCTGCCCATCTTCTCGTAGTCTAAGTTACTGTCCATGAGGGTCCCGTCTAGGTCGAATACCACTGCCTTCACGGGGCGCATGGCTGTTTCTCACGTGTTTGTGGTTTATGAATAGTTCCAATAACTTTTAATGAGTAGGCTGGGGATGTTGATGAGTGAGGGCTGGTAGTTCAGGGGTATGAATGCCTGGTTTGCAGCGTGGAGGTCGGGGGTTCAGATCCGCCGCAGTCCCCCATTTATCTGTTCCTGATGGCGGGCGTGGGTTCAACGACTTTGCTTTTCCA
>JAEHCT010000115.1 GCA_020697635.1 Candidatus Bathyarchaeota archaeon | reverse complement strand
AGTCCCCAGAGTCAGCATTATTCTTTGCGTCATCGGCTTTTTTATCTACGGACTGCTTGGCGTTGGCGTCCTGGCTCGGCGCGGGGTCGTCCTTCTTCTTGGGGGGAATGTACTCACGGAGCTTGATCCTGTACTTGTAGTTCTGGGGCGAGCCGCTGACATCGAATATCTCTAGGTTTTCTATGATGACTTGCGTGATATCTGTCACCGCCGTGAGGTCCGAGGTGAAAGGCATCGGCTTCCCGGCTTTGAACTTGGATCTGAGCTCCTTCAACGCATCCTTGGAGTCCTTCCCGTAAACCATCCCTTCGAAGTCTATCCTGACTGGGCTCCTACCCATGTCCTGGAGGACGCCTCCCTCCATCCCTGGGATGTGGTGCTCGACGATCTCACGCTTCTCGGACACGTTCAGGTTAAGGACGGTGTTGAGGACCTTTGTCTTACCGTCCTCCCTGTCATGCTTTATCAGCTTGATCTTATCCAGCTCTATGTTCATCAGTAGACACCATACCTGCGCGCCTCGTCCTTGAGGATGCGCGCCAACCTTCTCTCCAGCTCCTTGAGATCAATGTCATCTAAGCTGGTTTCAAGCTTTACCTCTATCGGCTTGGGCCTCTCGTACGAGGGCCTTGGACGCGCCTCGACCTTCCGCGGCGCCGACGGCTGCTTCGCCGCCTGCCTCTTCAATGCTGGGAGAACCTCTTGGAGCTTCATACCGGGGACGGGGGGCACGCCTTCAAGAGGCACCCTCTCCAGAACGCGGTCGCCTATTAGCCCATCGAGCGAGCCAAGCAGCTTATTCTTCACCAACCCGTCTAGACCCTTGGTCAGCAGACCATCCTCCATCAACCTGTCTAGACCCTTGGTCAGAAGCCCAGCCTTCGTCAACTCGTCTGGACCCTTGCCCAGCAGACCATCCCCCACCAAACCGTCTAGACCTTTACCCAGCAGACCATCCCCCACCAAACCGTCCTTTAGGTCTACGACCATGTTTGTGAGGGATTCAGATACTGCAGACCCTGCGTGATCCATCGCCGCCCCGATGCCCTTTATATGATCCAATGAAACCATCGAGTCTGGGACCCCCGGGATCTTGGTTGCGGGTGCCAGACCCGTCGCACGGGCTCCAGCCGCCGCCATCTGGGGAACCGAGTCGGTCATCTTCCTCAAGGCCTCTGAGAAGGTTGTGCCTGCCTCTCTCGACGCGGCCGCGACCTGCGCACCCGCCAGGGTGAGCTCAAGCATGGCTGGGAGGCGACGCAGCTCTCGCGCCTTCTCCTTCTGCACCCCCTCCAGCGCCTCGGCTTTCTGCAGGGTCGCGGCCATGGCGGCCACTCTCCTCGTCTTCTCCTCGTCGAGGACCGGTGCCTGCGAGACGGCGTCCCCCTTGAGCCTCTCAGCCGGGGGCAGCTTCTCGATGACGCCTCTACGGTATACCTGGGCCACCCGTTCGGCCACCCCTTTGGACATCTGGCTCATCTGTGAAGCCACCTGCGCGGCCCTGCTCTCGGTCTCTCTCTCTAGCACCGAGTCGGTGGGCTCCACGGTCTCGGCGACCTTGGGGAACCCGACGAGCGCACGGATGGGCGCGGGGACGCCGGGAGACGGAGCCTTCGGCTCCTCCCTCACCGCGCTGGGCATCCCTATGGCCTCGATGACCACGGGGCTCCACTTGATAGGCGCGACTCGACGCTTTCCTCCCTCCACCCTGTCCACGATGGTATCTCTGACCGTGGCCTTCGTCTCCACCATGGTCTCCACGACGCTCGTCTGAAGCTGCACCGGCGGCGCCGCCTGCCTTGCCGCAGCCATCACGGAGACGCGTTTACCCATCTCTGAGACCCGGGCCACCTTAGCGGTGGGCCTCCACGGCTCCTCTGGGAGCCTCACCAGAGGGATCTTCGGAGCAGGTCTCTCTAACTTCGGTGGAACGATTTCTTTTGGCTTCAAGTCTACTGGATATCTCGATAAGAGACGTTCAGGCTTCTCAGGCTCCGTGGGATGAGTGAACAGCGGAGGCACCTTCGCCACCACGCGTTCCTTGATATCAGGAATAGAGACGATCTCCTTCGGCCTAGGTGGGATCCGCCGCGGCCTGCCCTCCTCCGTGACGACCTCCTCGACTACCTTCATCTTCTCCAGCGGAGGCGATGGCTGATCCACCGGCTCCCTGCGACCCCGCAGCCGCCTGATCATCCGCCTTATGACGACGCCTATCGAGGGGGTCTCCCGAGTCAACCTTACGCTTATAGGCTCAGGGACTGGAGCCATACGGGTCGCCACCCGACTGATCTCCGCCCCCTCGGAAGGGATCGCCGGCAGGACAGGCTCCTCGGCGAAGGAAGCGACTTGGAGTGTGCTCATCCTCCGGAGGGTGGTGATCACCCTCTCGACGAGGGTGAGGAAGCCGTACCTGTAGGCCCCTAAACCATCCCTGTGGAGGGCGAGCACCGACTGTGCCTGTTTCTCAAGGGCGGCGTTCACCGGGCTGGCCTCGCTCATGGAGTACATCCGTTTCACAAGGTTCTCGACGCCCGTCAACGCAGCCACCGCATCACTCGAATATTATCCTCGTAACCCCTTCATCGGCCGGCCTCTGGTAGCCAACCTGCTTCAACCTATGTGAAAGTGAAAAAATAAGGAAATTGATCTGGTCTCGGGTGAGGTCCCCCGGGTGGGGGGCCAGCTTGTAGCCGTAGTCAAGACATAGAGTGGCCAGTTCAAGACCCTCCGGGCTCCTCACGAGCCCCTCGATCTCTAGGCTTTTTTTTTAGCGTCCTCCGGGCTGGTGACGCCGCTGAGCTCGAGGACCTTGGTGCCGATGTACTCCGGTACACCGAACTTCATGTCCCCGACCTCCTCAAGCGTCAGCTTGGGATCCACCATGCCCTGGGAGGTCGCCAGCCGCAGCGCCTCGAAGTTCTTGTTGACGTCCATCTTGGTGATGTCCGGCGACCCGTCAGGGTTCAGGGGGACGCTGCCGATGAGATTGAATATCTCCGTGAGCTCCCCGTCTGTGAGGGGCCTGATGACCACCTCCGCGTCGTAGTCGTCGACGAAGATGGGCTCATGCCTCTCCTTGCCCTTCAGGATGTCCTCCTTCGAGAGCCTTCTAGCGCCGCTCATGCCTTATCTATGACCTCGCCCTTACTCCTCTCTCACTCGTGTAGCGGTGAAGTTGTATACGGTTAAACCCACGCCGTTGGCCGTCATCTCGAAGCTCTTGTCGTCGAGGTAGCACTCGTCGAACGTGATCTTCTTGATCAGCTCGTCGCCCTTGTTGAGCTCAGCCACCATGTTGAAGCTGATCGGGACAGGCATGTACAGCAGCTCGTCTAGATACTTGTACATGCTGCTGACCCTCAGGGTGCCCGTGACGACGATCTGGCCCGACTCGACGCCGATGCGCTCGTCCCAGCCAATGCTCTCCACGTCGGCCTGCCTTCTCCGTACCTTAAAGTCTATGCTCTGTATCCCGTCCACGACTTCTCCGTCGATGGTTACCGTGCTCTTCGCCGCTGACACTAACATTAGTGACATCTACATCGCCTCCTACGCCTGCACGGTCACCGTCGCGTAGATGAAGTCGATGGCCCGTACCGGTCGTACAGCCATGTCTACACGCACGATGCCCTGTGCAAAGTCTAGCTGGGAGCTGTAAACGTCCACAATGAACGCCGGCTCTGTGCCGTCCGTGCTGGGGACGATAGCTCCCTCCTTCTCCATCTGGAGGAGTACCTCTGTCAGCTTCTCCTTCAACGCCGACCTACCGGTGGCATTGTTCAGTGTTCCGATGAACTGGTCTCCGATGGCTTTGACGAGCCGTACCGCGTGGTCGGTGGTCCTGATGACGCTGATCTGCTCCTTGCTGGTGGTGATGCCTTTGACGACTATGATGCCTCTGCCGCGTTGAGCTCGTAGCGGTAGTATACCTGCGTTCAGCATCTGTCTCAGTTTGCTGGGTGTGTATGACGCCTCGAGCTCGGATACGCCTCTTAGAGGCTTGAAGGTCGGCGACTGGTAGTAGTCTAGGTTGCCTATGAGCCCCGCGACGGCTCCCGAGACGCCGTACGGCGCCACGATTATGAACCTGTCGCTGGCGAGGGCCTCCGTCCTCTTGATGATGTCCTTGATGTCCTCTCCGGGCGTTACACAGCCGATGCCTATCCTTCCCATGGCCTCGTCGCTCATGTTGGCGCAGTGAGCCTCCACGAGGGCGTGAACCTTGGGGTCAGATGACTCGGCCGCGTAGACCATCTCGACCTCGGGCTCGGCCTCCAGCATCTCCAGGGCATCCTCGAACGACGATACATCCGGGTCCCCCGGAGGCTTGCCGCCCTTGAGCGCTCCCTCGACCTTGGCCGGCAGTTTCTTGGACTTAAGTGCCTTGGCGTCGACCAGCTGAGACTGGGCGCTGATCACCTTGACCAAGTACTTGTCCGACCTCGCGTTCATGTCGAGACCATCGAAGACCTCGAAGGTCACGCCGTCGCTCACGAGGACCCTCACCGTGTTCTCGGTGGAGCCATCCTCGACCTGGAACTTTACGTTGTTTCCGGCATCGCCGATAGACTTTGCAGTCAGTTCGACGGCGTCGCCCTTCTCTCCGTCCTTGAGGGCGGCCTTTGCGTAGTCTCCGCCCTTGCCGACGATCCTCGTAGCGACTACCTCGAAGACTCCGTTCTGGAAGCATTGCTTTGCGTTGAGCGTCAATGTGAAGTCTGTGCCTGCACCGAATGTGTTAGCGAACTCTCTCCAGCTGCCCAAGTGAACCGGAGTCAACTCGGGTCCCTTCTCGGCCGTCCCTATGATGGCGACGGTGCCTGAGGGGTAAGCTGGCGGTGGTATTATCTCCTTTACGACGTTTACCTCTACACCTGGTATTACTCTTACCAATGTAAACCCCTAATATGTAGTCAGGTCATGGGTATTTTAAATTTTAGTGAAGTTTCAAGGCCCAGAGTCTCAGCTAACAATAAAACCAATTAATTTCATGTGATTTGGGTGTGCCAAATTTTGTTTAGAAGGATCATATATTAAATACATTTAGCGACGCGAGACGGTTCCACTCATCTAAAAAGAGTATCGTGTAAAAATATCTGTTTTCGACCTCATCGATGCCCTATGCTTTCCTCTTCATATAGAAGAAGAGCAGTATCGACGCCACAAGCAGGAGGACGAGCAGATC
>JAEHCT010000114.1 GCA_020697635.1 Candidatus Bathyarchaeota archaeon | reverse complement strand
CTTCGACGGGAAAAGAGTATTGGCGCCCCGGTGGGGAACCAGCGTGTCAAGCGTGGAGTACTTTCAATGAGAACAGTTATGGCCTGTAGGAGGGCATGACCTCGTCGCTGAACTTCTTCATGGAGTCCTTCCAGTCGTCCCTAGGGAAAGCGACGGCGTAGATGGAGGCACCGAACTCCTCCGCAGCCTCGATGCCTCGGCGGTACGCGTCCGAGCTGTAGCTCCAGGCGCCCATATCTCCGACCATGAACTCGACGTCGTTGGCCCTCCCGGCGTTTTCAGCGGCGCTGTGCACCGTCTCCTTGATCCGGTCCCTTTCTTGAGACATCCACGGCGGTATGAAGCAGATGTCTCCGTATCGGCCGGTGAGCCTCAGCATGCGTCTCCCTGAGCTGCCGAACAGCAGCCGCGGGTAGGGCTTCTGCAGGGGCTTCGGGTCAAGCACGGCGCCCTCGAGCTCATAGTGCTTGCTCTTGTATGTGACCTCGGGCTCGGTCCAGAGCCTCAGCATGATGTCGAGGGCCTCGTGGGTCTTGTCCACCCGTTCCTTGGTGTCCAGCCACTCGCTGTAGCCGTCAAACTCCACCTTGCTCCACCCTGCGCCGACGCCCATTACGACCCTGCCGCCGGTGAGCAAGTCTAGGGTGCTGAGCCGTTTAGCTAGCACGCCGGGGTGCCTGAAGGGCAGCGGCGACACGAGGGTTCCCAGCCTTATCCGCTGGGTCTTCCCTGCGAGGTAGGTGAGGGTGGTCCACGTCTCCAGGGTCCTGTATGGGTGCGGCATGCTGTGCCCTACCTCGCTGCCCCACATGTAGTGGTCCGGCATCAGCGCGCCGTCCAGCCCGAGCCTGTCGGCCTCGATGATGGCCCCGGTGATGTGCTCCACGTTGTCGTAGAGGTTCCCGAGGCCTGTCAAGTAGAACTTCAAAGGTGTTCACGAAGACAAGTGAACCATCTTTTAAAAACCGAGTGAATTCCGTGACGGCTATAGATAAAAACCGGGGCCCCTCATCTTGTCTAGATATTCGATGAGCGCCCCTAGACCACCCTCAGCGGCTAAGAGACCCAAGATGATCACCATCCACGGAGACACCCGCGTCGATAACTACTACTGGCTCCGGGAGAAGACGAGCCCCGACGTCATAGCGTACCTCGAGGCCGAGAACAGCTACATGGCACAGATGATGAAGCACACAGAGAACCTCCAGCGGCGGCTCTACGACGAGATGGTGGGCAGGATACAGGAGACCGACACCAGCGCCCCCGTCAGGTACGGCGGCTACCTATACTACACCCGCACCGAGGAGGGGAAGCAGTACAACATCCACTGCCGCCGCAGAGGCAGCATGGACGCCGAGGAGCAGGTGCTCGTAGACCTCAACAGGATCGCCGAAGAAGAGAAGCTCAAGTACCTCCGCATGGGCGTCTACAAGGTCAGCCCCGACCATAGGCTCCTCGCCTACAGCCTCGACCGGGACGGAAACGAGAACTTCACCATCCACTTCAAGGACCTTGAGACGGGGAAACACTTCCCCGACAGCATCGTCGGCGCCGCGTACAGCGCGGAGTGGTGCAAGGACTGCGGGGCGCTCTGCTACAGCACCCAGGACGAGGCTAAGCGCAGCGACAAGCTCCACCGCCACGCCCTCGGCTCACCCCAGGAGGAGGACGAGCTGCTGTATCACGAGGAGGACAAGCTGTTTAGCCTAGGCCTATCCAAGACCCGGGATAAGAGCTACCTGCTTTTAGGGCTCACCAGCATGGAGACCACCGAGTTCCACCTGCTGGACGCCGGCGACGCCTCAAGCGGCCTCAGGGTGATCCATCCCCGCGAGAAGGGCCTCAGGTACTACCCGGCTCACCGCCTCGGCGTACTCTACATAGTCACCAACCACGGCGACGCCAAGAACAACAAGGTGGTGAGGGTCCCCGCCGAGGAGCCGGGCGTCGAAGGCTGGGAGCCGTACATTCCTCACAGGCCCAACGTCAAGATCGACGCAGTGGACCTGTTCAGAGACCACATGGTGGTCCATGAACGAGAGAACGGCCTCAAGACGATGCGCGTCATCGAGATGGAGACCGGGGAGTCGAGGCCGGTGACGTTCCCCGAGGAGGTGTATACATACGTGCAGGGCTCCAACCCCGTCTTCGACTCGGGTACGCTGAGGTTTCACTACACGTCCCTCACCACCTCGATCAGCGCCATGGACCTGGACATGGAGACCCTCGAGTGGGCTCTCATTAAGAGGCAGCCCGTACTGGGAGGGTACGACCCCGAAGACTACGAGACGGAGCGCCTCTTCGCGACGGCCGACGACGGAACAATGGTACCCGTCTCCCTCGTCTACCGGAGAGGCTTCAAGAAGGACGGGGGCGGCCCAATGCTCCTCTACGGCTACGGCAGTTACGGGTCCAGCGTGGACCCGGCCTTCAACCCCAGCAGGCTCAGCCTGCTGGACAGGGGCGTAGCGTTCGCCATCGCCCACGTCCGCGGCGGCGGCGAGATGGGGCGCCAGTGGTACGAGGACGGCAAGTTCCTCCGGAAGAGGAACACATTCACCGACTTCATCGCCTGCGCCAGGCACCTCGTCGCCGAGGAGTACACAAGCAGCGACAGGCTGGTCGCGGTGGGGCGGAGCGCGGGCGGCCTCCTGATGGGGGCGGTGACAAACATGGCGCCCCAGCTGTTCAAGGGGATCGTCGCGGGCGTCCCGTTCGTCGACGTGGTCACCACCATGCTGGACGAGTCGATACCGCTGACGGTGGGCGAGTACGAGGAGTGGGGCGACCCCAGGGACCCCGAGTACTACCGCTACATGCTCGGGTACAGCCCCTACGACAACGTCGAGCCCAAGGACTACCCCGAGATACTCGTGACGGCGGGCCTCAACGACCCAAGGGTCCAGTACTGGGAGCCGGCGAAGTGGGTGGCCAAGCTCAGGACGGTCAAGACGGACGAGAACAGGCTGCTCCTGAAGACGTTCATGGGCGCCGGCCACTTCAGTAGCAGCGGCAGGTACGACTACCTCAAGGACACGGCGTTCGACTACGCCTTCGTCCTCGACACCCTGGGAATAAGGGACTAGTGTCGCCTTATCCCCAGAATCTCGCGGGCGTCGTCCGGCGACGCTATGGGCCTCTCCAGCTCACGGGCTATGTTGGCTGCCTTCCGCACCAGGTCGGCGTTGCTCTTGGCGAGCTCGCCCCTCCGTAGGAACACGTTGTCCTCGAAGCCCACCCTGACGTGGCCGCCCATCACCGTCGCCATCGCGGCCATGGGTATCTGGTGGCGGCCCAGGGCGCAGACGCTCCACGTCCAGCCCGCTGGGAGCTGGTCGACGCTGTACTGGAGCATCCGGGGCGACGGCAGGAAACCTGTGCGGCCCACCATGACGAACTGGATGTGCAGAGGCTCAGGCACTATGCCCTTCTCCGCGATCTGTCTGCAGACGTTGATCATGCCTGTGTCGTAGACCTCGTGCTCTGGCTTGACGCCGTGGCTCACCATGTAGCCGCACCACCGCTCTATCATCTTCACTGTGTTGAGGAAGATGTCCCCGGTGGGGTGCTCGGCCCACCTGTTCATGGTGCCCATGTTGAGGCTCATTATCTCCTGGCCGAGGGTGCACCGCTCCTCGACGAGCCTGTCCCACACCTCCGGAGGATTGCCGACGCGTCCGCCGCCTGTGGTGACGTTGATGACGACGTCCACCTCCTCTCTGATGCCCTCAACGTACTCCTTGAGCACCGGGTTGGGGTCGCCGCTATAAGCCTCCCCCGTCACGGGGTTCTTGGCGTGTAGGTGAACCACGCTGGCGCCTGCCTCGACGCTGGCCACCACCTCCTTGACTACCTCGTCCACCGTGCTCGGCACGTAGGGCGTCGTCGCCTTGGAGACGTACTCGCCGCCCGTGACCGCCGCCGTGATTATCAGCTTTTCCATACGCTCACCTTATCCCCAGAATCTTCCTTGCCTCGTCGGGCTTGGCGACCTCGATGTTCAGGGCCTCGGCTATCGTCTTCACCCGCTCCACGAGATGGGCGTTGCTCTCCAGCAGCACTCCTCGGCTGAGGAAGATGTTGTCCTCCATCCCGACGCGCACGTTGCCGCCCAGGGTCATGGCCACTGCTCCTATGGGCAACTCGTTGCGGCCCAACGCGCAGACGCTCCACGTCCAGTCACCGGGGAGCTCCTCGACGCAGTACTGCAGCATCTTAGGCGTCGCGCTGAACCCGGTTCTGCCGATCATGACGAACTGGATGTGGAGGGGCGTCTCGAATACGCCCTCATCTGCCAGCATCTTGGCTGTGTTGATCATGCCCGTGTCGTAGACCTCGAGCTCCGGCTTGATCCCGTGGTCCATCATGTAGCCCGCCCACCGCTTTATGCGGGGCACGTCGTTCATGAATACGCCTCGGTAGGGCGGCGTCCAATAGTTGACGGTGCCCATGTTCATGGACATCATCTCCTGACCCAGGGTGCAACGCTCCTCGATCATCGTGTCCAGCGCCTCATCTGTCGCCCGCCTCCCGCCGCCGGTTGTGACGTTGGTGATGATGTCGCACCTGTTCTTGATCATCTCGACGTACCGCCTCAGAAGCGGGTTGGGGTCGGGCGCAGGCTTCCCTGTGCCCGGCTCCTTGGCGTGAAGATGCACTATGCTGGCGCCGGCCTCCCAGCTCCGGACCGTCTCCTCTGTGATCTCCTCCGCCGTCGTCGGGACGTGGGGCGTCATCTCCCTGCTCACGGGCTCCCCTCCCGTGACCGCGGCGGTGATGATGAGCTTACTCATAGTTATCGGTAAATATAGGGCGGGTCAGCGGATAACTTTAATGAGGGCGAAAGGGGCGGCGGGTCAGATCGACAGGCCGCCGGGCATGGTCTGCTGCACCTCTACGGTGTAGCCCTCGGGGTCCTTGAACATGAAGACCCTGATCTTGAGCCTCTCCGACTCCCTGGGCAGCTCCTCGATCTCTAGGCCGTTCCTCCTCAGCCTGGCGTGCCAGGCGTCGGCGTCCTCGACGTTGAGGCACAGTATGACGGGCTTGATGTCGTTGGCCTCGTGGTATCCGTGGGCGCCGTCCACGAGGCCCACGTATGCGCCGTCCATTATCCTGTGTATCTTACTCCAGCCTTGGTCGACCACCATCTCGAAGCCCATCATCTTCTCGTAGAACTCCGTGGCGCGGGCTAGGTCCCTGTAGTAGAGCCAGGTTAT
>JAEHCT010000113.1 GCA_020697635.1 Candidatus Bathyarchaeota archaeon | reverse complement strand
GGATAAAAATGGAGCCCCGGGTCAGGCTCGAACACAGTTAGACTGGTAAACACTTCACGCGGGAGGTAGACGAGATGTCTCTGGTTGTAACGAATATTAAATGACCACGTTGTCTGCGCGTCTGTCACATTGAATAATTTTCATTCTAGGAGGGCACGCACTATCTTGGTCATCATGTCGATGAACTCTGGCTCGGAGCCGAACGTCGACTCAGAGTAGACAAACCTGTGCATGAGGACGTCGATGACCTTGTTGACTCTCGCCTCCCTGCCGATGAGACTGAAGGCCTCCTCCGGATGCCTCTCCAGCAGGGTTTCCAGCACTCTGGTGACGGGTCCTGCATCGGACTTCATCATATCCTCCACCGCGACGGACTCAGCGACCCGGTCGTATGCGACTAGGTTTGAGAGCACCTCGCTCTCCATGGCGGCCAGGACCAGCCTTTCCTCGCGGTGGATCTCGATCAGGGTCTCGAAGAGCAGTTCGAGCCCCTCGTTGAGGGACGCCGTCCCCCGTAGACGCTCCGTGTCGAGCCGCTCCGCGAACCTCTTCACGTAGTGATCGGCTATCTGGCCGCGTACCTCTATGAGGATGGATATCTTTCCCTCCGGGAAGTGGTAGTAGAGGGTCCCGACGCTGACCCCGGCGTCGTGGGCTATCTCGTTTACGTTGAGGCTGGCGTAGCCCACACGCCTGAACATCTCGTCTGCGGTCTGCAGTATCTTCTTCTTGGCCTTGGACTCCCTCATCGCTACGTCTGTGTGTCTACTGCGATTTAGATATTTCGAATTCGAGTCGAATTCGACATCCTTATATCCGCCGCCACCATACTCGAATTCGAGTCAGACTCGAATATGGTGAACATGATGGCCCAGAAAAGCGATCAGACGGAGAGCGAGCAGCATTTCTTCGATTTCGCAGCCGAGGCGGGCCTTACGAAGCACTTTGGCGGTCTCGAAGCGACGGAGGAGCTCGTCGAGCTATGCAACATAGGAGAAGGCAGCTATGTCTTGGATGTGGGTTGCGGAGTCGGGCAGACGCCGTGCTTCCTCGTGAAGAAGTATGGCTGCAGGGTGGTCGGCGTGGACATCAACGAGAGGATGATCGAGAGGTCCCGGGAGAGGGCGGGGAAGGAGGGTGTGGCGGACAGCGCCGAGTTCAGGGTGGCCGACGCGCAGGACCTCCCCTTCGAGGACGACACCTTCGACGCGGTCATCACGGAGTCCGTGACAGCCTTCCCTGAGGACAAGCAGAAGGCCGTCAGGGAGTACACCCGGGTGACGAAGCCCGGGGGATACGTCGGGCTCAACGAGGCGACGTGGCTCAAGATGCCGCCTCCACCCGAGATAGTTGCATGGGCGTCCCAGGACCTGGGTGCCCAGGTGAAGCCCCTCACCTCCGATGGCTGGGCGGGTTTGCTGGAGGGCGCGGGGCTGACGCATATAGTCGTGAACGTCCGTGAAGTCAGGGCACGGAGAGAGGCAAAAGAGCTTATCCACAGGTACGGCTATGGGGGGATGCTACGAAGCCTCTACAGGGCGCTGTCTCTTTATGCAAGGAATCCGGTCTACAGGAGATTCGTGAAGAGAGTGCGAAAGGAAGGGATCACGCCCGATAACCTCGAAGAATATTTAGGGTACGGAGTATTCGTCGGGAGAAAGTGGTTAGGTGGAGCCTCGAGCGGGATTTGAACCCGCGGCCTACAGCTTACGAGGCTGCCGCTCTGGCCACTGAGCTACCGAGGCGCCCTTGATGTTATAAAAGAAATAGGATTTAAGAGATGTGGTAACGAGTTGGGCACCTATTTAGAGTAGGATATTATCCCCTTCTTCATCAGCTCATCTATCTTCTCGTCGTCGAACCCCATGAGCTCCTTCAGAAGCTCCTTGTTGTGCTCCCCCAGCACGGGCGCAGGAGTCCTCAGCACCGGCTGGGTCTCCGAGAACTTCAGCGGGAAGTTGATGAGCTTAATCTTGCCCGCCAGAGGGTGCTCCAGCTCCACGAACATGTCTCTGGCCAGTACATGGGGGTCCTTCACCGTCTCGTCCACGTGGTAGACGGGGGCGCAGGGCAGGCCGATGCCCGTGAACATCTCCACGGCCTCGTCCCGGGTCATCTTCGCCACCTTCTCCTCCATCATCTCCTGGGAGATGTCGTCGAGCTCGACGCCCATGTGCTGGACGATCCTGTCCAGAGCCCTGGGCCCGAACGCTGCGAGCCTGATCCATCCATCGTCCTTGGTCTTGAATACGCCTCCCGCGCCCCGACCCCGGGGGAACTTCTCCCTGAGCTCAATAGGCTTCAAGCCAGACAGCAGATACCCGGTGATCGCTGTATTGTACGCCACCATGCAGTCTAGCTGGGCGACGTCGATCATCTGGCCCTTCCCCGTCTTATCCCTGTATCTTAGCGCGGCGAGGATCGCCATAGCAGCCATGGTCCCAGGCCCCAGGTCTCCGTACGCCTGAGCCATCTCTAGGGGCGGGCCCTCCGGGTCCGCGCGCTCTCCGGTGAGCATCGTGTGACCACTCATGGCCTCCGCGATCATGGCGTAGCTCCTCCACTTGGTGTAGGGGCCGTACTGGCCGAAGCCGGAGAGAGCCGCGTAGATTATGCTTGGGTTAAGCTCCTTGAGAACCTCATAACCGAGGCCCATCCTCTCTATGGTGCCTGGGCTGAAGTTCTGGACGACCACGTCGCTCTTCTTCACAAGCTCCTTGAATATCTCTAGGCCCTCGGGGTCCTTTAGGTTGAGGGTGAGGTCCTTCTTGTTGATGTTCAGGTGGTGGAACGTGTAGCTTGCCCCGCCGAAGAGAGCCCCCTCGGCGAGCCTGTCTATCGCCCCCCAGGGGGGCTCGATCCTAATCACCTCGGCTCCCATGTCCGCCATCATCATGGTGCACCATGGCCCGAACCATACGTGGGAGAGGTCGAGCACTCTTATGTCTTCAAGCGGCATCTTCATTCTACGTCGACTCCGATCACTATACGACCGCTGATGATAGTATATTATGTTTGCCAAAACATTGAAAATTTATACACCTAAATGGCAACACAATTCTGGACAAACATGGTCAAAGTCATGGACATCGGGGAGAGAAGGCTCATAGAGCGGATGATGCTTCACCTGACGCAGATGCCGGGGATGCCCATACCGTTCTGGGACGACGCGAGCGCCCTCAGCCTCGGCGACGGCCGGGCGCTGGTCGTAAACACAGACATGCTGGTCTGGAAGACCGACATCCCGCGGGGGATGACCCCCTACCAGGCGGCGCGTAAGGCCGTGGTCATGAGCGTCAGCGACCTCGGCGCCAAAGGCGTTCAGCCTATCGCCTTCATGCCAAGCATAGGGCTCCCCAGCGACTACCCAGTCGCCAGCGTCGAGGAGATGGCTAGGGGATTCGAGGCCGGAGCCCGGGAGTACGGAGCCTACGTGGTAGGCGGCGACACCAACGAGGCGTGCGACGTGGTGATCTCGGGAGTCGCGCTGGGCGTCGCTCAGGAGTCTAAGATCATGAAGAGGGCAAGCGGGGCCGGCCCCGGTGACCTGCTCGCCACCACGGGGGCCTTCGGCGTCACCTCGGCGGGCTTCAAGCACCTAATAGAGGGGCTTGAGGTACCCGGCGGCATAAGGAAACCCATACTGGACAGCATATACCTGCCCCGGGCCAGGGTGAAGGAGGGAGTAGCCCTAGCCGAGACCGGGGCCGTGACCGGATGCATGGACTCCAGCGACGGCTTGGCGGTGAGCCTCTACGACCTAGCCAGAAGCACGGGCACAGGATTCAAGGTCACGGAGCTGCCCGTGGCCCCCTCTGCGACGAGGTTCGCTAAGCGGCATGGTCTCGACGCAGCCGATCTGGTGCTCTACGGCGGAGAGGAGTACGAGCTCGTCTTCACGTTTAAGCCCGAGGACGAGGGAAAGATCAGGGAGGCCCTAGACGGAGCCGGCTGCAGCCCCCTCGTCATCGGCGAAGTCACCGGGGAGAAGGACATGGTGTTGGCTGTCGACGGCGCGGTGAAGCCTATAAGGGCTGAAGGATGGGACCACTTCACAGGTTAGCGGTCAAAACTTTATCTAATCTACAGGCACCAATACACACATGAAGTCTAACAGCCTCGTCTCGAAGCCCCTCGCCCTCATAATTATCGGTCTCATCATTGGAGCCAGCCTGGGGCTGGGGTCAGGCTACGCCGTCTTCTACCCCGAGATGGTTGAGCAGAGCAACAGAGACCTAGAGGGCCGGATAACTGACCTCGAGGACAACCTAGCTGGTATCACGGTCCATATGGAGGACGTGGACGAGAGTCTGGGCTCGATTCAGGACAGCCTCCAGTCTATCGTCACGCTCAGCCAGGCCATAAACAGCCTCAACATCAGGCTCGGGCAGACGGAGCAGGACCTTGCCGAGGTTAACGGCACCATAGACAGCACAAGGATCAGCCTAGGGGAAAGCATCGACGACATTGAAAACAGCGTCGAGGATGTGAACCAGAGGTACGACGAGCTCCAAGACGAGTTGGAGAACACCGCCCAAGAGCTCGACGACACACAGTCCACACTGGACTCGCTGGGCGACAAGCTGCTGGCACTCGAGGAGAAACTGGAGATGGAGGAAGCCCTGGAGATGTTGAAGAGCCACCTAGCGAACCTAGAAACCGTCGTCGTCACCGACATGACTGACGAGCTGTTCGAGGCCCTGCTAGGCGACTCCGAGTTCAACGACTGGGCCACCTCGCTCGGCGAGGCCCCCGCGAAGAGCCTGCTAAAACAGGAGATCGTGAGGATGACGGGGAGCCTGGTGTGGCACAAGGTTTCAACACAGAATCTTGGCTCCTTCGAGTACCTCGTTAAGGTGGAGACCTTCTTCGAGTTCGAGTTCAGCCCGGCGTCTGTCTCCATCCCCCGGATGAGGATGCAGATGAGGGGCACCGTGAACGTGGATATCGAGGAGTTCAGGCAGGTGCAGGTCGACGCCGTGGAGATACTCTAGAAGTTGGCGCCGCCATTCGGATTTGAACCGAAGACCAACTGCTTAACAGGCAGACGCTCTGACCGGGCTGAGCTATGGCGGCCCGCGACTCTCCAAATATGGGCTGGCTAATATTAATCTTTGTTGCATGGGCTTCACGCGTCAATAGACGGATGGCCTCGACGAGGCGTGTAGCCTCCAAGTTTTTTAACCGGATGAAGGAAGATAGTTGCCATGGGCCAGGGGT
>JAEHCT010000112.1 GCA_020697635.1 Candidatus Bathyarchaeota archaeon | reverse complement strand
CTTCGTTCACTGTCGAGCAGCTTTAAATACGATGCAGGCATTTTTGATCGGATTAATTTCGAATGTGATCACCCTTGAAGACAGTTAGACAGGTCGGCATAGTGGGGTACGGCGCCTACATCCCCATTTACCGGTTGGAGGCCTCCGAGGTGAACCGGGTCTGGGGGGGAGACGGTGCGCCGGTGGAGGAGAAATCCGTGGTGGCGCCCGACGAGGACACGGTGACCATCTCGGTGGAGGCGGCGAAGCAGGCCGTGAGGCGCTCCGGCATAGATCCATCTGAGATAGGCGCCGTCTACGTGGGCACCGAGTCCAAGCCTTACGCGGTCAAGCCAAGCGGCACCATAGTGGCTGAGGCCATAGGTGCCACCCCGAGCGTGTCCACCGCGGACTACGAGTTCGCCTGCAAGGCGGGCACCGAGGCCATGCAGAACTGCATCGGCCTGGTCGGCAGCGGGATGCAGAGGTACGCCATGGCGATAGGGGCGGACACCGCCCAGGGGAGGCCGGCGGACGCGCTTGAGTACACCGCGGCGTGCGGCGGAGCCGCGTTCATCTTCGCGGACCGTAGCGCCGACACCGTTGCCTACCTTGAAGCCTCATACAGCTACGTGACCGATACGCCCGACTTCTGGAGGCGAGCCAAGGAGATGTATCCCCGCCACGGGAGCAGGTTCACGGGCGCACCCGCATACTATAAACACATCCAGGGCGCGGCCAGAGGGTTGCTGGCGGAGACCGGTTACAAGCCCGAGGACTTCAACTGGGTTGTGTTCCACCAGCCCAACACCAAGTTCCCGATACGCGTAGGCAGGGGGCTCGGCTTCACCATGGATCAGATAGACCCGGGGCTCGTGGCCCCCAAGATAGGGAACACGTACGCTGGAAGCACCCCGGTCGGCCTCGCCGCGACGCTGGACATCGCGGAGCCCGGCGACAGGATATTCGCGGTGAGCTACGGCTCCGGCAGCGGCAGCGACGCCTTCATCTTCA
Organism: Candidatus Bathyarchaeota archaeon; assembly: GCA_020697635.1. Lineage (GTDB taxonomy): Archaea > Thermoproteota > Bathyarchaeia > TCS64 > TCS64 > RBG-16-57-9. The sequence goes on along the minus strand of JAEHCT010000112.1, from coordinate 4,231 downwards.
CGGTCCAGGAGGCGATAACCGAGAAGCGGGGCGGGCCGAAGCTGGCCAGCTTCATCGACCGCAAGAAGTACGTGGACTACGCCACGTACCTCAGGTTCAGGGGGCAGATCATCCAATGAGGAAGGTAGCGGTAGCCGGAGTCGGCCTCGTGAAGGTCAGCGAGCACTGGGGCAAGCCCATCGGCGCCCTCTTCGCGGACGCCGCGCTTCAGGCCATGAAGGACGCCGGCACAGACGGCGTAGACGGCCTCTACGTGAGCAACATGAGCGGCGCCCTCATGCAGGAACAGCTCAGCATGGGCGCGCTCATGGCTGACGCCATAGCCAAGCCGGGGCTCTCCGCCGTGAGGGTGGAGGCGGGCTCGGCCAGCGGAGGCGTCGCGTTCCACGAGGCCGTCAAGGCTGTGGCCTCCGGGTACAGCGACTGCGTTCTGGTGGCGGGCGTCGAGAAGATGAGTGACGTTCTCCCCGAGGTCGTCACCAAGAGCCTCGTGATGGAGGAGGAGCAGGAGTATTCAGCCTATACGGGCGTCACCAAGCCGGGGCTGAGCGCCATGCTCCACAGGCTCTACCTTGACCTCTACGCGGAGCCCAGCGAGGTGGGTATGATGGCTGTTCAGAGTCACGAAAACGCGGTGGGTTGCAAGCATGCCCAGTACCCGTTCAGGATGAGCATCGAGAGGGCCATGGACAGCCCCATGGAGGCTGACCCAATACACATGATGGAGTGCGCGGGCGTCGGGGACGGGGCCGCCGCCATCGTGCTGGTCCCGGCGGACACCGAAGGCGTCGAGGTTGCCGCCACGACGGTTGCCACGGATTACTGCAGCCTCCCCATGAGGGAGGACCCGCTTACCCTTGGTGCCGTCAAGACAGCAGCCGAGAAGGCTTACAAGCTGGCCGCCGTGAAGCCTGGCGACATCGACCTCGTCGAGGTTCAGGACGACTTCACCATCAACGGAGTCCTCAGCTTGGAGAGCCTCGGCCTCGTCGAGCCGGGAAAAGCCGCCAAGTATGTGGCCGAGGGCGGCTCAGCCAGAGACGGAGAGCTCCCGACCAACACGTTCGGCGGCCTCAAGGCGCGGGGCAACCCGCTGGGCGCCACCGGAGTATATCAGATAGCCGAGGTAGCCCTGCAGCTCAGAGGCGCCGCAGGTGACCACCAGGTAGAGGACGCCAATGTGGGGTTGGCCCAGAACATGGGAGGCCTGGGCTCCACGTGTGCGGTGACCATCCTGAGGAGGCTGGGACGATGAGCGTGCCACGCTACTGGCGGGAGGAGGTACCTCGGTACCGGCTGCTAGGTAAGGAGTGCACAGGCTGTGGGGCCAAGTTCTTCCCCGCGCGCCCCGTGTGCACGGAGTGCGGCTCCACAGAGTTCAAGGACCACAAGCTGGCGGAGGTCGGGGAGGTGGTCACGTGGACGGTGATCAGAAACCCGCCTCCAGGCTTCGAGAAGTATAAGCCCTACGTGGTGGCGCTCATCGAGCTTGAGGACGGCATGAGGCTGCTGAGCCAGGTGGTGGACGTGGACCCCGATGAGGTCCAGACGGGGATGAGCGTCGAGGCGGTGTTCCGCAGGGTGAAAGAGGACGGCAAGACGGGCATCATCCAGTACGGCTACAAGTTCAGGCCGGTCGTCGAGTAGCCCCACACTTTTATAATCGCCGCACCTTTTTCTCGCTCTGATAGCGTTGCCTCCACGAACAAGGTACGACACCATATCCGAGATAGCGAAGAGGAGGGGCTTCTTCTGGCCCAGCTTCGAGATATACGGCGGGATGAGCGGCTACGTCACCTACGGAGACCTTGGCACCAAGCTGAAGCGGAGCATAGAGGCCCTCTGGAAGGAGTACTTCGTGAGGAAGCAGGGGTTCCTGGAGCTGGACGACCCCATCATCAACCCCGAGCGGGTGTTCGAGGCTTCGGGGCACTTGGAGAACTTTAAGGAGTACTCCGCCGAGTGCACCCAGTGCGGCAGGAGCTTCAGGGCTGACCACCTGGTCGAGGAAAAGACGGGCATGGAGAACGTGGAAGCCATGGGAGGCGAGGCCATCAAGCACCTCATGCTGGAGCACAGGATCCGGTGCCCAAACTGCGGCGGAGAGCTAAAGGAGCCCGTGCTCTTCCTGCCCATGTTCAAGACCGAGATAGGGGCAACGGGCGGAGAGGTCGGGTACGCCCGGCCGGAGACCGCCCAGGCCATGTTTCTCAACTACAAGCGTGGCTACCAGCATGCACGTGAGAAGCTGCCCTTCGCCGTCGCCCAGAGCAGCAAGGTGATGAGGAACGAGATAAGCCCAAGAAGGGGAGCGATAAGGGTCCGGGAGTTCACCATTATGGAGCTGGAGCTCTTCTTCGACCCCCAGGACCCGGGGTGCCCGTGGTTCAGGGAGGTCGAGAACGTCGTGATCAAGCTGTCCACCGAGGAGATGGAGGCTAAGGAGGTAAAGGAACTCTTGGAGACGTCCATCGGGGAAGCCGTGGAGGATGGCCTCATACTCACCGAGTGGCAGGGTTATTTCATGGGTGTCAGCCAGAGGTTCATCACCGCCCTCGGAATGCCCCCGGAGAAGCAGAGGTTCAGGGCTCACCTCCCCGACGAGCGCGCCCACTACAGCGCCCAGACATATGACCACGAGGTACTGTTCGAGACATGGGGCTGGATAGAGATCTCGGGCTGCGCCTACAGGACAGACTTCGACCTACGCAACCACATGGAGGCGTCCGGCGTCGACATGACGGTGCTCAGGGAGGACGGCACCAGGTACGTGCCACACGTCGTTGAGCCTAGCTACGGCCTCGACAGGCTCTTCCTCTCCGTGCTTGAGGCCACCTACGAGCGGAAGCAGAAGCGCAACATCTTACACCTGCCGAGGGAGCTGGCGCCCTACCAGGTCGCCGTGTTCCCGCTGGTCACCAAGGACGGCCTCCCCGAGAAAGCACGGGAGGTGCATGACCTCCTCCTAGACAAGGGGTTCTGGGTGGTCTACGACGAGGCGGGCAGCATAGGCAGAAGGTATGCGCGGGCAGACGAGATCGGCGTCCCCCTGGCGGTGGCCGTGGACTACGACACCCTGAAAAACGATGTGCTCACCATCAGGGACCGGGACACCTGGAAGCAGGTGAGCCTGAGCCTCGCAGAGCTACCGGGGGTCCTTGAGGCGTATTTCAAGGGAGAGAAAGACTTCCTCGACCTGGGTACGCTGGTAATAAGGGGCTAACGTTCACACGTTTCATCTGTAGACCCTAATCCTCGGAGAGGTTGCCTGAGTCGACGGGGTCCATCCTGCCCCCGCCTACCGCTTCGATCCTGCTCATGTAGTCTGCGAGGAGCTCGCTCATCTTCGCCTCGGCCTCCTCCGGATTAGGAGCCTCCAAGACGAAATCCACCTTTATCGTGTGGACCTTGTCCCTGTCCTCGCCCTCCACGGGCGGCGTCGCCGCGTTCTTGATGTACACGTCCGGGTAGTCTATCTGCATCCGCCTGTAGATGGTGAAGAAGTCCCTCCACATCATGCTCACGTTGTAAGTCCTGGCGAGGAAGACGCTGGTCGCCGTGCTCGCGATCATGGGCGCGATATGGGCGTCGAACATGCCCTTCATCTCCGAGGAGACTCCGGGGAGAGTGCATATCTTCTTACCCGCCTCCTCGACGCACATCCCTACCGAGAAGCCCACCGGGTTCTGCATCGGCGTGCTGCCCTCCAGCACCCGGGCCATCCGTTCGCCGCGCCTATGCGTCGCATCTTCGGTGATGCCCCGCCGCCGGTATACGGCCCTGATCTTCTCGGCCCCCTCCTCGTCTATGACCGTCCTCCGCCCCAGGGCTTCCCCGATGCTTTCCACCGTGAGGTCGTCCTCGCTGGGGCCTAGGCCGCCGCTGAAGATGATGAAGTGGGCGTCTCGCTTCAAAGCGTCGTGCAGCGCCGCCGCGATGGTCTCAGGCTCGTCGCCTATCGTGGTGACGCGCCTGAGCTTGGCGCCCATTTCCGCGACGCGCTGGGCGATCCAGTGGCTGTTGGTGTCCAGTATCCTGCCGTAGAGGAGCTCGTCCCCAGTTACGATGATCTCGACGTTGACGCTGCCCGTGGGCTTCATATCATTGGATGCATGTCCGGCTGCTTATACGCGTTATCCTTATCCTTATATTTCCCCACCAGTTGAAGAAAATGATGGCTATGGAGATAGAGAACTGGACCATCGAAAAGGCACTCGAAGTGGGCGCCGAG
>JAEHCT010000111.1 GCA_020697635.1 Candidatus Bathyarchaeota archaeon | reverse complement strand
AGAAGGAGGGGCAGAGCCTCAATGAGACCCAGTTGGTCAAGGGCATCATCGTGGACAAGGAGGTTGTGCACGACGGCATGCCCAAGAAGATCAAGGGCGCCAAGATCGCTCTGCTGGACACTCCGCTGGAGGTCAAGAAGACCGAGTTCGACGCCGAGATCAGGATCACCAGCCCCGACAGCATCCAGGCCTTCCTGGACCAGGAATCCGAGATGCTGAAGAGGAAGGTGGACCAGGTGGTCGCCACGGGAGCCAACGTGCTCTTCTGCCAGAAGGGCATCGACGACATGGCCCAGCACTACCTCGCCAAGGCTGGCGTGCTATCCGCACGCCGCGCCAAGAAGAGCGACATGGAGAAGCTGGCGAAGGCAACGGGCGGCAAGGTCGTCAACAACCTAGCGGACCTCAAGGAGACTGATCTGGGTGCATGCGGCGTCGTCGAGGAGCGGAAGGTCGGCAACGACAAGATGATCTTCGTCGAGGAGTGCAAGGACCCTCAGGCGGTGGCCATATTCGTCAGGGCGGGCCTGGAGCGGATGATCGACGAGGCGGAGAGGGCGTTGAACGACGCTCTCTACGTTATCAGCGACGTCGCCGAGGAGCCTAGGATGGTTGCCGGCGGCGGCAGCGTCGAGATGGAGATGAGCAAGGCCGTGCGCGAGTACGCGGCTCAGGTCGGCGGCCGTGAGCAGCTGGCCATCGAGGCTTTCGCTGACGCTCTGGAGATAATCCCCCGCACGCTGGCGGAGAACGCGGGCCTAGACATCCTAGACACCATGGTGGCGATGAAGACCGCCCACGCCAAGAAGAATGGCGCCTACATGGGCGTCAACGTCTTCGAGGAGGGCGTCATCGACATGATGAGCGAGGGAGTCGTGGAGCCCACGGTAGTGAAGGAGCAGGCCATCAAGAGCGGCATCGAGGTCGCGTCGATGATCCTCAGGATCGACGACGTGCTGGCGGCGAAGAGCGGCGGCCCAGACATGGGCGCAGGCGGCCCACCCGGCGGCATGGGCGAAGACATGGACGTCTAGCCAACCAACCTTTCTTTTTAAAATTTTTTAAAAAAAAGTAATTTTTTTGGGATCTTTTCGTGATCTAATATGTGGTCTTGCTGTTGATGGGCACCACGTATAGGTGCTCGAAGTCCGTGTCGTGGGTGGCGCCGTGCCAGTGCTCCTCCCCCGCGGGTATTACCACTATATCCCCGGGCTCGACCATATGCTCGTCTTCTTCGGTGGCGACGATACCCTTTCCTTTAGTGACGTAGAGTATCTGCTCGTGGGTGTGGTGGTGTAGCTTGTTCCTCACGCCCGCCGGGAAGTAGACGAGCGCCGATTTGAGCTGCTCGGCGCCGGTGTCCGCGTTGATAAGAGGAGTCATCTTTATGGTGCCCGTGAATATTCCGCCGGTCATCTCCTCGGATGGGGCCTGGCTGGGTCTAAAAACCTTCATCGAAACTCGTACAATTCTATGAACGCCGCCATATAACTTAGCCTGAGGCGGCTGCTGGGTTCCCGTGTCCAGGATGGGGTTTCATGAGCGGTCCGTTGATAACCTTATCCGGGGCTTCCGCCATGGTTCCTTTGATGGAAGTTGATGGTGGAGGAAGTGCTGTCGCGGTATGGGGAGCAGCAGGTGGTCTACCTGGCGACGGCGGACGGTATGCAGCCTCGTGTGCGCCCCATGACCCTCATCAAGATGGGCGAGGGTTTCTACATGATCACAGGCGCCCGGGGCGGGGTACAAGCCAAGAAGCTGATACAGTTAAGGAGCAACCCCCGGGTCGAGTACTACATGACGCTGGAGGACGACGACGGAGACGGCTTCCTAAGGGGCGAGGGAGTGGCCACCGAGGTAGACGACCCGGAGACCAGGAGGAGCGTCTACGACAGGATCGGATGGGCCAGGAACTTCTTCGACACCGTCGACCACCCCGACTACGTGCTCATTAAGATAGAGCACACGGGCTTCAGCTACAGGAAGCCGGGGGAGTACGAGATCCACTGCGTCCCTGTAGAGTAGGCTCTATTCTCGCCGGTTTCTCAAGATCTCGGGGACAGAGTACAGCATAGGGGTCCTGATCAGCGGGTCTATCGCTGTTATGGCGATGAAGACAGCTCTACGAGTTTTGTTACGTTCTCCACCAGTCTGGGAGCCTTGTCTCCGTGGATCCTTGTTTGGTTATCAGGATCGGCGTGGGTGTTCTCAGCTCGACGACGAAGCCGTCGAGGAAGTTTACCCAGTCGCGGGGCGGCTGCAGTCCGAACCAGTGGAACATGAGGGCCGCGACCCACGTGTCGTGGCTGACCAGTAAGTGGAACGAGTCTTCCCCGATGTCCATCAGCATGGTCTGGGCCATCGTCTGGGCGAACTCCATGGACGGCCGCACCATGGTGGGCGGGTAGAGCCCACGCAGCCAGTGTTCAAGGTAGGTCCTCGCGCTCTCGTCGGTGTCCTTGACGACTTGGTGCCTGGGCTGTGTGTCGTGGAAGCCTGCGGGGTCCAGTATGGTGTTGACCTGTATCGGGCCCGCATGCGTGCACTCGGCTTGGTTGTTTTCGAGCCCCGCCTTGATGGCTAGTGATGTCTCCCATGTCCTCTCGACGCTGGTGTGCCAGACTCTGTATCTTCTGCCGGTCGGCAGGCTGGCCCCGAACTCATACGCCGCCCTCAACCCCTGCTCCGTGGACAGGGAGTCGCCCCCCGGTGTCGCTCTCTCACGCTCCGTGTGGCGGATGTGCATGATGATCGGGTGAGCGCCGGACAGCTTCAGGGTGTGCTCCAGGATCCTCTGGGCGGGTCTACACCAGCTCTGTGTCTGTAGAACGTTTTTCATCTGCCTTCAGACTGCCTAGGCTTTACTGGCTCCTTGAGCTGATAATATATGGGTTAAAAGGAAGAAAAAATTGGGGGCGGCTACCAGGCGTCGCTTCGTTTGATGAAAGCCTCTGTGTCCGGGTGTATCTTCTCGTAGTTCTCCTTGATGTACATCCTCATCTGGTCCGCGAGGGCGATTGTCTTGTCGTAGCCCTGCTCCTCGATGAAGGCTTCGATCTCCTCCTTGGTCTTCCTCCGCGGGCTCCAGTCCTCCTCGTTGGCGACCCTGAAGAGGAACCGTGTGTAGTTGGCCGCCGCCAGCCGCAGGTAAGTCGTCTCCACCTTGTCCAGCGTGTCGTATCTGGTGTGGCCGTAGCCTCGCCCTGTCCTCGTCCTCCTGGCCTCGGGGTCCCCGCCGCTACCGCAGGGAACCGAGTTGAGGAAGAAGGGCCAGTGATCGCTGTAGGGGCTCACCCTCTGGTCCGTGGGGATGTACGCCTTCATCTCCTCGGCCCATCTGGCTACATAGGGCTCCAGCTCAGGGAAGTCGTGGAAGGTGACTCCCTTGTTGCCCTTGCTGCCGCCCGAGTCCAGGTTGAGCATGAACCTGCACTTGTCGAGCTCCGCCTCGTGGTCGCGGGCGTAGGCCCTGCTGCCGTAGAGCCCTATCTCCTCGGCGCCGAAGCACATGCACCTGACGCGTCGCCTGAGCCTGTCCTTGACCATCACCAGGTTGCGGGCGATCTCCATCACGGTGACGGCTCCGCTGGCTGGGTCAACGGCCCCCTGGCTGATGTCGTGGCCGTCGTAGTGGCTGCCGACGACTACGTACTCGTCGTCCACAGGCTTCTCGGGCACCACGTCGGCGACCACGTTGTAGGTGACGGTGGGGTGGTTCTTGTCGGTGGTCTTGATCTTCACCTTAACCTCCTTCTCACGCTTCAGGAGGCGGGTAAGGAAGCTTCCGTCCTCGTGCGATATGCCTAAGGCCGGTATCACCGGGCTGATGCCTCCCGTCGGGGGCCCGTAGGCGGGGTAGTGGTTCATGAATATCCAGCCCTTTGCTCCCGCCATGATGCTGCGCATGTACTTCTCGCTCCTGTGGAGGAACCTCTTCATGCTCAGAGGGCTGGCGCTGGTGACCATCACCACGTTGCCGTCTATCTCGTCCTTCCGCTTCTCGTAGTCGTCGATGGCTCCGTCGCCTAGGAAGACCAGCTTCCCCTCGACGGTGTCGCCGATGCTGTGGGGGAGGCTTATGACGTCGAAGCTCTTCTTTATTGGGCTCACGACCTCGAGGGAGGCCTTGCCGCGGGTCCACCCGGCGATGGTGTACTCCTCGTAGTGGACGTTCTCGCAGCCGTACTCCTTGAACTTCTCCACCATGTAGTCCACGCTGCCCTTGTCGCCCGGGGTGCCGGGGAACCTGCTGTCGTGGACGTCGCAGAGAACCTCCAGGTTGTCCATGGGCTCCGAGCTCGTGTAGACCTCGGCCATGATCTTCTTGTCGACATCCAAGTATGGATTAACCAAAAGTTTCACCGAAGAAAAAACGTCTGCAAGGGATATAAGACTATCAATGCCGTCTCGGTGGGTCAGTCCCCCCGACTCTTCAGGGCTCGAGGCTCAAAGAGGAGCACAATCGAGGGCTCAGGGCTCTCGGGACGGTGCTCCACGTTCTTAGGGACGACGCAGAGCTGGCCCTCCCCAAGAACCACATTAGGCTGTGCTCTCAACTTTATGGTGATCCCGCCCTTGACGACGTAGAAGACCTCGTCCTCCTCGGCGTGCTTATGCCAGTGGTACTCGCCGTGGAAAAGCGCCAACCTGATGACTTGGTCGTTGACGTACGCCACGTCTAGGGGCGACCAGGGGTCGGTTATCTCCGCGGCCTTCTCACCGATGTCGACTACAAGAATCATGGAGAGAGAATGGTTGCATATACTAAAAAGACGACGATGCGTGTCCGCCCTTAATTGACGTAGGTTTATATCGGTGACCAGCGTCTTCCGGGTTCACATGACCAGCGGTGCCGAGACTTGGGTTACATCGACAAGCTACGTGACAGCCTATCCCTCCACGGGAACATACCGGGGCTAGTGGCGAGTGGGCTTATCGAGGGCACCGCGTGGCAGATGCATGAACTAGTCTGGCAGCCATACATAATCAGCCTAGGCGGCAGCATGGCCACCATAGGCGGCATGCAGAGCCTCTGGACCCTGGTCACCAACGGCCTCCAGTTCGTCACCGGGGAGCTTTGTGACAGCTGGGGCCGTAAAACAGTCATCAACGGCTACTTCCTCGCAAGCATAGCGGGGCTTTTCATCAGCGTCTACGCCCAGGACTGGTGGTGGCTCATACCCGTCATAGTGCTCTACAGCATAGCGGACAGCCTTGGTGAGCCCAGCTTCTACCCCATTTTCGCCGAGTCGGTGGACGCCAAGAAGATCGGTTT
>JAEHCT010000110.1 GCA_020697635.1 Candidatus Bathyarchaeota archaeon | reverse complement strand
GGCAACTACAGCGTCGATTTCTCGTGGCAGGGCACCGCCGAAGTTGAAAACGCCTCGGAGACCGTGGTTTTTAAGGTTCACAGACCAAGCTGGCTTGAAATAGTCATTAAAGACAAAGTAGGTTCTCCGGTTCAGGGTGTAGATATTAGATCAATATTTCAACCTCAGGGTCAAGGCAGCCTAGCTAGCAGAACTAATTCGAACGGGACAGTTGTTTTCTCAGGGATCCTATCTGGCGACTATGACTTCATCGTGGAGAAAGAGAATTATGAACCGAGTACCATTTCATCTCTTGTAGCCGAAGGCGAGACCTCTGAGCTCGAAGTAAACCTAGAAAACTCTGGTTCGACCGCTTCAGGCTCCAGCCAAACAGACAGCAGTCAGTCGACTGCTGATGAAGCCTCTATGGTCTACGGATTAATACCTAGCATTTTGACATTCGTCATTTTAGCAATTTTATACATCGTACTCCACCGGGGTAGGGGTGGATAAACAAGTATATCCTAACTCTTTCAATAAGGATAAGCTCGAAAAAACTGAGTTATTCAATAAAAAACAGGCAATTTAGTGAATATTATATACACTAGGTACGCTTCCTTTTCAAAGTAATTGAGGCTTAGCATTGAAGCAAGTAGAGATTCCCCATCATTCCTGGTACGAGGGCGAGCCCCTGACCCTCACATTCCCAGACGAGTGGAAGGTACACAGGTGTAAGATGGAGGCAGAGAACGGGAAGGCGATGACCGCCGATGAGATCAAGGCAGCCATCCACAATCCTCTGGGCCAGAAGCCATTCGATAGGCTCGCGGAGAAAGCCGAAGAGGTGGTCATCATATTCGACGACATGACGCGGCCAACCAAGACACACCAGTACACTCCATACATCCTTGACACGCTCCACAGGGCAGGTGTACCTAAGGAAAACGTGCGGTTCATCATAGCCCCAGGAACCCACGGCACCTACGGCAGGAGGGACTTCGTGAAGAAGCTGGGCGACGACGTTGTCTCCGAGTATCAGGTCTACAACCACAATCCCTTCGAGATGCTGGACTACCTCGGAGAGACGAGCCGCGGCTGCCCAGTCTACGTGAACAGCGAAGTCATGGCCTGCGACCTGAAGATAGGCGTCGGCACTGTGCTCTTCCACAGGCTCACGGGACTCAGCGGCGGCGGGAAACTAATAAGTCCAGGCGTCGCAGGCATCGAGACCATCCGATACAACCACGGCAACGTAGGAGGCTTTGGCCCAAGGCTGACGCCCCACGAGACCACTGGTTACCTCTCCAACGACGATAACGTGATGAGGCTGGACGCCGAGGAGGCTGCTAGGATGGCTGGGCTCGACTACAAGATAGACACCGTGCTCAACCTGAGGCGCGACCCGCTGGAGCTCTACGCCGGCGACTGCGTAGAGACCCAGAGGAAGGCGGCGGCGGGGGCGAAGAGGTGGCACGCCACCGAGAGCCCCGAGGCCGACATCGTGGTGGTGGGCAGCTACATGAGGGAGAACGAGCCCTATCTCGGGCTCTGGCCGGCCTACAACAGCGTCAAGCTGGATGGCACCATAGTGCTGGTGAACGACTGCCCCGACGGCGACATAAACCACTGGCTCTTCAACCGGCACGGCAAGAACGTCGGAGCCAGCCTCTGGAACCCCAGACGTAGAGACCTAGCGAAGGGCAAGAGACTCATCATCTATGGCGAGCATCCTCTGAAGAGCTTCGAGATGAGGTACGAGCAGGAGATATTTCAGTGGATCAGGAGCTGGCCCGAGGTCGTCGAGGAGCTCAAGAACCACCACGGGAAGGGGTCGAAGGTAGCGGTTATACCGGACGGTACCTCCTGCATACCCAGGAAGGCGTTGGAGGGTTGAAGATGAAGAAGGCGATACAGCTTGACGACAAGGACAACGTCGCCACCGTGACGGACGACGTGTCCAAGGGCGAGCAGGTCGAGGTCCTCAGCCCCATGGGCGAGGTCATCCTCGACGCGAAGCCCATCGAGGACATCATATTCGGGCACAAGCTGGCTCTCAGGAAGCTCGACAAGGGAGAAGAGATCATAAAGTACGGCGAGGTCATCGGAGTGGCCTTGAAGCCGATAGCGGTTGGTGGGTGGGTTCACACCCATAACGTTGAGTCGGGTCGGCTCCCGACGAGCGAGCTGGAGGCGGAAAAATGAACGAGTTCTACGGCTACGAGCGCCCCGACGGCGGCGTCGGGATAAGGAACCACCTGCTCGTCATAGCCCCCATCGACTGCAGCTACGAGCCCGCGAGACAGGTGGCCGCCCAAGTCGAGGGAGCCGTCGCGGTGACCCAGTACCTCGGCTGCAGGGCGGACGAGATGCTTGTGAACGCCCTCGTCGGCACCGGCAGGAACCCCAACGTGGCGGGCATACTGCTCTTCGGGCTTGGCTGCGAGGTGTTAACCAACGACATACTCATGGAGGGCCTCAGAGACACCGGTAAGCCCATCGAGAGCATAGTCATCCAGGAGGACGGCGGCACCATACAGTCCATGGAGAAGGGCGTGCGGGCCCTTCAGAGCATGGCTCAGGAGGTCGGAGAACTCAGGAGAGAGGCTTTCCCCCTGAGCGAGCTGACGCTGGCGGTGGAGTGCGGGGGCAGCGACGCCACGAGCGGCCTGGCAGCCAACCCGGCGGTGGGGGTGGCCGCGGACAGGCTCATCGAGGAGGGGGGCACGGTGATCTTCAGCGAGCCCCAAGAGATGATAGGCACCCAGCACATTCTTGCGCGGCGAGCCGTCAGCGAGAGTGTGGCCAAGGACATCTACGAGATGATAGAGAAGCAGGAGAAGAGGCTCAACGCAATGGGGGTGGACAGCCGGTACATGAGCAAGGGTAACATCGACGGCGGCCTCACCACCATAGAGGAGAAGAGCCTCGGCGCCATCAGGAAGGGCGGCACCAAGCCCATACAGGGCGTCCTCTGGAACACGTGGGACAGGTTCGATCTCCCCGACGAGCCGGGCCTGTATCTTCAGGACGGCACGGGCTGGGACGTGCCCAGCGTCACCCACATGGTGGCAGCGGGCGCACAGGTGGTCTGCTTCACCAGCGGACGAGGCAGCACCACGGGTCACGCAGTGGCGCCCGTCATCAAGATAACGGGTAACCCCAAGACCTACGGGAACCTGGAGGACAACATAGACATCAACGCGGGCACCATCCTGGACGGCGGCGAGAGCCTCAACAGCGTGGGGCGCCGCATCTTCTACGAGATGGTGTCGGTGACCAACGGCAAGAAGACAAAGGCGGAGGCGCTGGGGTTCAAGGACTACGTGGTGTTCGGCCGCAGCAGGGCGGCTGAGAGGCTCCTCGGCCACTGCTGAGCCTCCATATTACTTATATGCTACCTATTTCCTACCATTCCTAGGTGTCTGGATGGTACAGAAGATATCCATATCAATCTCAGAGGAGCTGGACAGAACCCTCTCCAGCCTCGCCAAGGAGAACAGGATATCGAAGAGCAGGCTCATAGAGAACTACCTCAGGGAGAACCCCAAGGTAATCACCGAACTGAAGACCGAGGAGAACGTCTGCGCCCTCTGCGAGAAGGATATAGCCAAGGATCAGGTCAGGGTCAACACGCCGCGATACGGCGTCCTCTGCCTCGACTGCTGGACGGAGAAGCAGGGAGAGCTGCTGGAGAGGCAGCCCCTGCACATCGACAAGCAGGACAGGGGCTAACATGGTATCCTGAAGATCAGCGTCTTACAGCCGTCTCCCCAGTGAGGGTCCTCGTAGCTCAGTATCTCCTCCCACCCCAGCGCAACGAAAAACGGTGCAGCCTCAGAGACGGCTTCACAGCACATTATGACAACCCCTCTCTCGTAGCATGTTTCCAGTATGAATGCCATCAGCCTAGCCCCATATCCCTTACCCCCACGGTGCTCTGCGACGCCCACCCGGCTCAGGTATAGCGTGTCGTGAAGGTTCGTGAAGCTCCTGACGTGGAACGAGACGACGCCACAGATTTCCTCCTCGTCTGTCAAAACGTATGTCTCGTATCCTTTCTCCTCGTCCCTATGCAGGTACTTGGAAAGGGTGAATGGTTCACCGTCTTCGTCTGTGTCAAACGACTCGAAGCCAGTGCGGAACTCCTTGTGTAGATCTCCTTCGTTCAAGCGTCTAATGTATATACGCGGCCACCGCCGGAGGCTATGAATGAGTTGGAACGAATCATAATATAAATCAGAACATTGATGCCATGAGGTTTTAAGATTTCCACAGCACTGCTAAACTGTTATTTACTCTTCCCACTCACTTTCTCACGGTATGGAGTACTTCGCTCAAGCCTACGAGGAGCTGATAAAAAGCATCTCAGTGGCCCTCCGCGGCCTTGACAGAGAGGAGGTTGAGACTTTGCTTGAGAGCCTGATGGACACGAGGACGCGGGATAAGAAGGTGCTCATAGTGGGCGCCGGCAGGAGCGGCCTTGTGGGCAAGGCGTTCGCCATGCGACTCATGCACCTGGGCTTCCAAGTCTATGTGCTTGGGGAGACCATCAACCCCAACGTCGGTGAAGGCGACATGGTCATAGTCCTCTCCGGGAGCGGCAAGACCACGGTACCCCTGGCAGCGGCCCAGATGGCCAAGAGCCTCAACGCCAAGGTCGTCGCCGTCACCAGCCAGGAGGAGTCGCCCCTAGCCCAGACGGCGGACCTCGTCGTCGACATCCCCGGCCGGGAGGACATCGCCGCGGAGGACGAGTACCACATAAGGCAGCTGAAGGGTCAGCATGAGAGCCTGGCTCCCATGGGCACCATGTTCGAGGACACGACGATGATATTCCTGGACGCGATCATCGCCGAGCTCTTGAACAGGCTGGGCCTGAGCGTGGACTCGATGAGGCTGCGTCACGCCACGATAGAATGAGGTTGGTGCCGAGCTACATCTCGGCGAGGACCACGTCGTCGTACTCCTTCTCAAGGAGATACTTGTGGCGTAGCTCCTCCTTGGCGAAGTTGTTGAACATCTTCCCCAGCTCGACGTCCCTGAACCTGCGGGCTATCTGGACGTAGAAGTCGTGGGTCGTCTTCTCCCGCTGGGCCGCGAAGATGAGTATCTGCGGGTAGTCCGCCATGGGGTCCAGAGGAACCTTGACCAGCCTGTCAGTGACCTTGAGGTCCGGTATGTCCTCTTTGAGGGTCCTCATCTTGACGTTGGAGGGATTCTCCAGCCCCTGGAGGAAGTACTCGCGATGCCTTTTCTCGTCGGCGGCGAGCTCGGTTAGCAGCTTCTTCGCGCCGGGGTAAGTGGCTTTCTCCGCCGTCTCTGTGTAGAGGGTGTAGCTCTCCAGCTCCATCTCGGCGCCCACTTCGAGTGCCTTTTCGATGGTCCAG
>JAEHCT010000109.1 GCA_020697635.1 Candidatus Bathyarchaeota archaeon | reverse complement strand
CTCAATGGAGTCCATGAGTGAACTCGCAGTCCCTGTGGTTTTAAACGGCGTGACTATGGCTGTTCTTAATATCGAGAGTCAGGAACTTGATGATTTCATGGAGGATGATAAGAGGCTGCTTGAGACTCTTACGAATCATGTGGCTTTCGCGTTAAACAGAATTTTTGACGGCAACGGCGGCGTCACAGGCGAGGCTGTGAGGGCGATGAAACTGGACTACGCGCTGGGTCGCCTAGAGGAAGCCGAGACGATAAGCAGCCTCGTGAGAGGCCAGCTCAGGGATAGTCTGCGCTCGATCAAGAACGCGTCAGGTATTCTCATGGATCAGCCAGAGATGCTGCCAGACCTCGTGGCCTCGATAGATCAGGGGGCTGACCACGCCTCCAAGGTGGCCGAGATAATCACGAATACGCTGGAGACTTCCAGCAAGGACGAGAGCTATGTAGAGATCAACCAAGCAGTCAAGACCGTGATGGAGACTGTCTACATCCCCCGGAGCATCGAGACCAAGTTATCCTTACTGAGCGGGCTCCTCGTCTCTGAGGTGGATCGGGGCAAGATAACTAGAGTCATCGAGAACCTTGTGAGGAACGCCGTTGAGGCCATGTCTGACGGCGGGACTCTAGAGATCAACATCTCTGGGGGTCAGCAAGGCGTCAAGATTGAGGTAAAGGACACGGGCGTTGGGATACCACCGGAGGCCATGGATCGGCTGTTCGAACCGTTTAACTCGACTAAGCAGGGCCATGCTGGACTCGGCCTCGCCTCCTCTAAATCGACCCTAGAATCCATGGGCGGCTCCATAGAGGCATTTTCGGAAAAGACGGGGACGACGATAGTGGTGACTGTCCCCCTGAGAAGCTTTTAGAAAAATATTGGAAAAATAGGCTGATTACTTGACGGCCTTCTTGCTCTTTATCTTGATGACCTTGGGCTTTTCCTGGTTGATGGTCACTGTATAGTCTTTCTGGAGCAGGAATGGGCTGTCGACGCCCGCCAGCACGACGGTAGACCTTATCTTGCCCTCCAGGTCAGGGTTCACCTTGCTTCCCCAGATGACGCGGGCGTCCTTGCTGACCTTCTCTATGACCATCTCGCCGGCTCGGTTGATGTCCTCGAGGGTCATGTCCTCGCCGCCCTCTATGTGCACGAGGGCCCCCGTGGCCTTGCTGACGTCCTCCACGTCGAGGAGCTGGTTGTCTAGTGCCTTGCTTACGGAGTCCTCTACCTTGGTGCCTCCGTGTCCCTCTCCGAAGCCCACGGCGCAGATGCCTGCGCCCATCATGATTGCCTTGATGTCCGCGAAGTCCAGGTTCATTATCCCGGGGACGCTGAGTGTCTCTGTTATGTTGTTGATGAAGTCAGTCACCCTCTGGTTGGCCACCGCGAAAGCCTCCCTGACGGGCAGCTTCCCGGCCACCTTCCTGAGCCTGTTGTTGTCTATGACCACCACGCTGTCACAGACGTCTAGCAGCTTCTGAAGCCCCTCCTTGGCCTTCCCGAGCCTTGTCCCCTCCACCTTGAAGGGGATCGTCACTACGCCTATCGTCAGGGCGCCGATCTCTCGGGCTATCCGGGAAACTATAGGAGACGCGCCTGTGCCTGTTCCTCCGCCCAGAGCCGCTGCGACGAAGACAAGGTTGGCGTCGCCTATGGCGTTCTCGATCTCCATCGCGCTCTCCTCCGCGGCCTTTACTCCCTGCTCGGGGTATCCACCGCAGCCGAGTCCGCCTGTGAGGCTGTAGCCCAATAGGACACGTTCATCCGCCTGTGAGGTTGTGAGGTGCTGCGCGTCGCTGTTGAGCGCCACGGTCCTCGCGCCCACCATCTTCTTGTCCATCCATGTAACGATGTTGCTGCCGCCGCCGCCTACGCCGAGTATAGCTATCTTGGGTGTGGCGTCACGGGCGATCTCCTCGATGCTCTTATCGGGGGCTCCCTGAGGTACCACTTCTAGTTCAACGGTCAAGAACTTTCACCTTGTTTAACATTCCATGTTAGTGATCTGTATATAGAGATGTGTAGGTGAAAGAAGTCACACACAGCTACGAGAGAAGCCGCCTGACAAGCTCCTCGTACTCTGGGTCTAGCTCCATGGCCCGCCTGTAATGGGTCAGGGCGCGGTCCCTCATCCCGTGTTTGGCGAGGTGCACTCCGTAACTGAAATGGGCCCTGGCGTCGTCTGGGATGAGTTCCAGGGCTTTCCTGAAGTGGCGGTCGGCCTGAGAGGGGCTCTCCGTCTTGGCGAGGAACTGGGCGTAGTAGAGGTGCGCCTCGGCGTCGTTGGGCTCGCAGTCCAAGGCGGCCTTGAACTCTGTCATGGCCTCCGAGTAGCGCTGCTGATCCGAGAGAAGCCTAGCGTAGTAGAGGTGCGGCTCCACCGCGTCCGACGCCAGATCCCTTGCCTTGACGTAGTGCCTCTCGGCGTCGGTGAGCCTATGCCTGTTCATCAGGAACATCCCGTAGACGAGGTTATTGGTGGGGGAGTCAGGCTTCATCCTCAGAGCATCCGCGTAGTGGGTCTCGGCGGTCATATAGCTTCCCTTGTGGGTTAGCAGCACGGCGTAGTAGAGGTGGGCCTCGTCGTGGCTCGGATCCAGCTGGATCGCCGTCCTGAAGTGGTTCTCCGCCTCGGTGTGCCTGCCGAGCCTGTACAGTGTGACGCCGTGGAGCATGTGGCTGGACGCGCTCATGGGCTCCAGTGTGTTCACCTTCCTGTACTCGGCCTCAGCCTCTAGGTACCTGCCCTGGTCGCCGAGGAACTTGGCGTAGTTCCTGTGCAGCGTGGGCTCGTTGGGTGAGAGCTGGATCGCCTGCCTGAACGTTGCGTCGGCGTCCATCATCCTATCCTGGCTCCAGAGGAAGAGGGCGTAGTTGTTGTATGTGTTGGCGTCCCTGGGGTTCAGGCGTATGGCCTCCCTGTACCATTCCTCCGCCTCTTCGCCCCTCCCCGTGTCGGAGAGGAGGTTGGCGAGGTTGTTGAGGGTGGTGGCGTCCAGCTCCGCTTTTATGGATTCCCTGAAGTGGTTCTCCGCCTCGTCGTACCTCTTCAGCGAGTAAAGGAGTATGCCTAGGTTGTTGTGTATCGTCGCGTCGCCGGGGCTCACCCCCAGGGCATTCTTATACTGCTTCTCCGCCTCGTCGTATCTCTTCTGATCGACCAAGAGCTCGGCATAGTGGAGACGCGCGGCTATGTTGTCCTCCTCGTGGGACAGGGCCTTGTAGAAGTGGTACTCCGCCTGGTCCGGCTTATTGATCCTGGCGAAGAACCGGGCGTAGATTAGGTGGGCCTCGGCCGTGTCGGGGAAGACCTTGAGGTCACGCCTAGGCTTCGGCGGCGGCTTGGGTCCGTCCTCGGGCTCCTTCCTTGGCTCATGCTCGGGCTGCTGTATGCTCTTGACTCTTTCAGCCGCTGTCTCCCGAGCCTCGTCTGACTGAGAGATGTCCTGGGCCGCGATGTAGAGCTGCACCGCGTCCCGTCTCTTGCTTTTTCTGTTCATCTCGTCGCCGAACTCGACGAGAAGCCTGGCTATGGAGTCGTCCTTCCCCTCGTTCCGCTGTATCCATTTAACGAGGTGCAGGACGCCGGGCACATCCCCAGTGTCAGCCATCTTGGCGATAAGCTCCTCGTAATAACTCATGGACGCGGCAACCGTTTGTTTGAGATGAATACGTCCACGGGAATTTGATTCTTATGGGAGACTGAGACGAGCCTGAACGTCTGATGGAGAGTAGTGCTGGGGGCCTGGCCTGTCTCTCTACTTTGTGGCGTCGACGACCTTAACAGACTTGGGGTGGACGTTTATGATGACGCGCTTGGGATCGTCCAGCGTCGGGGGGAACCAGAACCTCCTTCTCTGGGTCGGCCTCCAAGAGAGGTACCACCACTTCCACTTCTCCTTCACGACCTCGGGTTCCTCGAACTCGGCCTCTCCCTCGATCTCGTAGAAGACGCCGCATTCATCGCACGGGATCGTCAGGAGCACCCTCGGGTTGCCCTCGATGTCCTTGACCTTTTGGGTGCCTTTCTCGGTGGGGAACCACATGACGCCGTACGGGTCCTCGTTGAAGTTGGTCATCGCCCGGGTGTTCTCGTTCCCGTCCTCGTCGAACGTGGTCAGGAACACCTCCTTGGCTTCCTTGAACGCCTCCTCCAGCCCTTCCGTCTTCTTCATAGTATCACAATACAATCAGAGTTGCGATGTAAAAATATTAGCGTAAATGGAGCCGGGCAGGCGTTGACCTAGCCTGTGTACGAGAGAAACGTTTTAGCCCCTCACACGCACATGAAACCATGTCTGGTTCTAAGGAAGTCGAGTACAGGCGTCTGGTGATAAGGGACGCCATGCTCGTCAACGGAAGGGGGACGCCGCCCTACGGCCCCGTGGACATACTGATAGAAGGCGGAAGGGTGGCAGAGATAGTGAACGTGGACGCCATCAGCCTCAACAGGTACAAGCCCGAGAGGCCGGAGGGGGACCGCGTAATAGACGCCCGGGGCATGTATGTTCTCCCAGGCCTCGTGGACATGCACGTCCACATAAACATAGACGACGACAAGTGCGGCCCAGAAGGACCTGAGTACGCCTATAAGCTCTTCCTAGCCCATGGCGTAACCACGATAAGGACCTGCGGCTTCGACACCGACGAGCAGCTCCTTGATCACAAGCGCCTCAGCGCGGATAACAAGATAACGGCGCCGAACCTTGCGGTGCTGGGCAGCTGGCCGGCGGAGGCCCAGACACTCGAGGAGGCACGGGAGGCGGTGATGAAGCTGAAGGAGCTGGGAGTCGACGGCATCAAGATAATCCCACGGCCCCACGTCACTCCCGAGATGCTTCAGGTCATGGCGGAGGGGGCCCGTGAGGCCGGCCTACCCGCCGGGGTGGCCATCCACGTCGCCCAGAGCAGCGAGCTGGACGCCCTGGACGTCACCTACGCGGGTCTGGACAAGATCAGCATAGAGCACACCTACGGCATCCCCCAGGCCGCCCTCCCCGGCAGCCAGGACTTCCCGCCCGACTACAACTACAGCGACGAGGTGGATAGGTTCAGGTATGACGGCTACATCTGGCACGAGGCCGACCTCTACGAGGACGACGTCATGGATGTCCTCGACACGATGATCGAGAACGGCACCGTCTGGGACCCCACCCTGGTGGTGTACGAGGCCCACAGGGACTACGAGCGTACGAAGAACATGCCTTGGCACAGGAGGTACACAGTACGCCACCTCTGGGAGGCCTTCACCCCCCAGCCTGGCCGCCACGCCACCCACTTCTTCAACTGGAAGACCAGCGACGAGATCGCGTGGAAGGAGAAGTACCAGATCTGGATGAGGTACGCACGCTACTTCTTCGAGAACGGCGGAACCCTGACGGCGGGCAGCGACACCGCTTTCATCTACCAGATATTCGGGTTCGCCCTCATCAGGGAGCTGGAGCTCTTCCAGGAGACAGG
>JAEHCT010000108.1 GCA_020697635.1 Candidatus Bathyarchaeota archaeon | reverse complement strand
CTCCACCCTGAACGCCGGCATATGGACGAACAGGGACTCGGTGGAAGCGTACAGCCCCTCGGCGCCGTCAGACACCGTCGCCAGCCGTACACCCCGCGCCACGAGTTCTCCGAGGAGACCCTTGGGCTCACCGCTTCCCAGCAAGCCCCCGGCCTCCCGGAGGTTGCAGTGGAAGACATCCACGCCACACAGCGCGTCCATCAGGCTCCCCCAGCCATCCGTCGGCGGGACGACGTCCACAAACGTCATTGAGCCCGTAGCCCTAGCCACGCCCAGAACCTCGTCGAGACATGGATCGATGTGTCTCAGCCCGCCCACCGTTCCCTGGTAGAACACCCTGGGCCTCAGGCCTCTGATGAGTGTCTCCACGTGCCCAGGCGCCAGGAGGGCGTTGGCCGTAAGCTCCGCGATGAACCTTCTATCCTGATTTTTCACTATGAGAGCTATGTTCTTGGCCGTGGCGACGCCCTCCGCCACCTGGGGATGCACCTGCACTCCATGATTCCTGAGGAAGGCGACGATGAGCTCCCCGATGGGATCGTCCCCTACGCAGCCCGTCGAGTGGACCTCCCCATGCCCGAGCTGCACGAGGCCCAAGGCCACGTTGGCGGAGTGGCCCCCCGGCGACATGTGGATCCCCCCCGGGGCGTATACAAGGCTCCCCGGCGCCCCGATCTCCGGGAGGTCGGGCACGATGAAGTCCGCCAAGTAGCTGCCCGAGCAGAGGACGCTCATTTATATAAGCGAGGTCCCCCTCGGTTTTTGAATTTTCCCTGATCAGCACTCAAAACGAGTAGACGCCGAGTCTCCGGTGGGTTCGGCTGCTTCCTCATCCTAAGGGTAACCCATGAGGGGATTCTGGGGCTGGCCAAGAGCAAACCGTCCACGTTAAGGGACGGGGCCGTGACTCAGCCCTAGAGGTCCCTAGGTATCTCCTTTCCGCAGGCTGTGCAGTACTGGGAGTCGCTGGGGTTCTTGCTGCCGCACTTTGGGCAGTAGACGGGAGCCGATCTCTTGGTGTCCCAGTCCCTAGCCTTCTCGACCTCCACCTCTATCTCGTCGGCAGCCCGCTGGAGGCCCTTCTTGGCTGCCTCGAAGGCGTCCTCCATGAGCTTGGTGGCGTTGCTCAGCGCCGTCTCTATGTCTCTCTCCCACCCCGGTCGGGTAGATATAGGTGTCTTGGCGCCGGCTTCTTCTCCCGCCTCGGTTCTGAGTCCGCACCGGGGGCAGAAGTATGCTTTCTCAGAGACCTCGTCTCCGCAGCCTCTACATTTCACCATGAGATCGTTATTACGCTAGCGATATAACAGTGTTGTGGTTAGCCGTCACCACGCCTTCAGAGATATCCTCGCGTCGTGGAGGATCGCCCAGACGTAGGAGGCCCCCCTCACCATCGAGGCGATCTCGCTCGGACCCTCCATGGGCACCCGGGGGTAAGCCTTCAGGAGGTCGCCCTTCGACAAGCTGTAGTTGATTCTGTTGAGCATCAACCTCTCGCCTTCGACGCAGTAGGTGAACCTGATCCCCGTCTTGGTGAAGAAGGCCTCACCCGCCCTCTTACGTATCCTCACCCAGACCTCTTCGAAAGACGGTTTATCGGACATGGACACATTCATATTTTTCGTTGTGTGACGATAAATGTTACGACCGTGGGAGACGGGGTGTGCCGTATTACAAGGGGCTATCTGGTTAAACACACGGACTGTAATTCCTTTCGTGCTCACCTTAGAGTATTACGGATTCGCTCTCACACTAGATATCCGAGATCTCTCAGGTACCGTCGCACTGCAGACTTCACAAAGTCTGGGATGCTGGTGTACCCGTGGTTGCCGCTCTCGATGACTTCCTCTATCTTCTTCGCAAGGCTCTCAGGGAGGTTCACAGTATGGTACTTATACTTCCTTTCAGGCATCCTAAACTTTATTCAGCTTATTCATTTAAAAAGCTTTATTGTTATAGGCAAATCCCAAAAAACAAAACTAAAAAAATCTCCAGGTTCATGGGTCTCTAGCAAGCACATGTGTGAAACATCATCGCGGATATGTTATTAAGAAAAAAACATCGGATATTTAGTTACCCCGACGGTGGCCGAGAGACACGTCAAGGTCCCGGAACCAGAGGAGCAGCTTCCTGTAGCCCGCGTACACGATGTCACTCACGTTCTCGGGGGGAAGATCGGAAAGATAGAGCTCCTCGGTGATGCCAGAGACAGCCTCAGCGAGCCTGTCTCTCACGTAATCGATGGCCATGAACTCAAGCTCCATCGCCTTCGCCACATCGTGGGAGTCTGGGCCTTCATATCCCCAGAGAACGTTTTTACCGTCTGCTCCTTTCACGTAGATCTCGTTCTCCCTGACGATCACGGAAAGCGTCCCATTACTTTCGTTTAGCCGCCCGGACCCTCTCGTCTTCTTGGACTCAACCTTCCGCCTGATCCTTCCTGCCAGTTTCTCACAATCATCCAGGTTGTGAAGGATTTCGAGTTCATTCTGTGGGAAGAGAACGACAGGGATAGGTGGATCGTGTGTTAACTGAAAACCTATGATGTGTCCTAGGCTCGGCGACTCCATCGTAGATACTATGCAGTCGAACTTCTTTGACACGATGAGCTGTCGGAATGCCCCTATGTTCGAGGCCTGTTCCACCCGGAAATCGTGGTCACATCTCTCAAGGCATTGTTTCACAGGCAGAGGGGTATCCGTTTCAATTAAAGCAATTATGGCTACTTGATTACCCAGGCATCACGCCCCCATGGGTTCTATTATATAATAAAGGATATGAGAATAAAACAATAGCTATGATTTCTAACACATAAATAATGTAATTTTAAGTGAATGTATTAACATGAAGTATTTTTATATTTTATTTCTGGATAAATAAAAGTTTCATAAAAAGATGGTTATGAGCCGTACTCTCTCTCAGCGTAGGGGTCGGCGACGTGCCCGTGGGTGGGTAGGTCGCGGAAGAGCATGTCCCAGATGTCCTCCTCGGGGATCATCTCCCGTTTGAGGATGGCCTCGAGGAAGGACTCCAGGAACGGGTGGTGCATGAGCTCGTCCTCGTAGATCATGATGAGCAGCTTCTGGACCCGCTCGTCTTTCACTTCGTCGATGAGCTGCTTGGCGGCCTCCAGCATCTCCTGCTCCTTCTCGATGTGGAGCCTGAGCTTCTTCTCCAGCTCCTCGTACTCCACGTCTGTGATGGACAGGCTTCTGCCCTCCACGATGTAGGCGGCGGCCTTGTAGAGGCCGGCGTGCTTCCTGGAGTCCACCATCACGGATAAGATCAGCTCCCTCACCACCTCGTTGCCGTATCCCCTGTACTCGCGGTCGAGCTCCACGGCGTACTTCTCTTCTAGATCTGAAAGCATTCTGAGTCGCTCTGGGACTGACATGACAACCAAGGTGCCCAGTGAAGCATGTATAATAAACATTTACAGGTCAGGTTCTATGGCTTCCTCTACAGAGGGCGGAGGCTCGGGCCTGGATCTTGTGCTGAAGAGCCTCAGCTGGTTCACCAGCGTGGGCATGGTGAGCCCCTGGAATATGTTGGACCCGAGGACCAGCCCATATGTGAGCGCGAACATCGTCTCTGTGTTGGGGAGGCCTAGACCAACGAGGCCCAGGACGAGCACCACTGAGACGGCGCCCCTGAGCCCGCTCCAGGTCATGCCGACACGCCAGTTCTGGGGGATGCGTTTGCTGCGACGCTTCTCGAGGAACTCCGCCACCAGGGAAACCATCACGTACCTGAATATGACGCTGAAGAGGGACAGGCCTAGTATCGGCAACGCGAAGCCTATCAGTATGGAGGGCTCCAGGCTGACGCCTATGAAGATGAAGGCGAAGCTGGAGGCTATGAAGCCCACGAACTCCCACATCACCTCCAGGCTCTCCTCGCCGTGCTCAGAGATGCCTCCACTTATCTTGCAGCGGTAGTTCAGGATCAGCCCGGCGATGACCACCGCGATGACGCCGCTGGCGTGGAACTGCTCAGCCAGCCTGTAGACGCCGAAGGCGACTATGAAGGTTAGCAGTATCTCCACGAATAGGTCGTCGGTCCAGCAGAAGATGAGGTGGACTATGTACCCGGCTGCGTACCCGAGGAGGACGCCGCCGAGCACCTTCACCAGAGTTATCTGCAGGACCTCGAAGCTGGATATGGTCCCCGCCTCGATGATTATGAGGAGTATGCTGTAGACCACGATGGCGACTCCGTCGTTGAACAGACTTTCCCCGGCCACTATGAGCTGGAAACGCCTTATCACGCCGAGTTGCTTGAACGAGGCTATGACCGATACAGGGTCGGTGGGGGCCACTATTATCCCCAGCATGAACGACTCGATCCAAGTCAGGCCCAGGATGTAGTGGGTGTACAGCCCAACCGCAGCCACCATCAGCGTAGTGCCAACCACCGCGTAGGTCAGTATGATGTCGCTGTCGTCTATCAAGCCCTCTATGTCTAGGGTGAGTGTCTCGTTGAATAGAATGGGCGGCAGGAGGATGGTTAGGAAGATCTCTGGCGAGAGATCAGGCAGGGTGAGCCGAGGCACCCAGGCTGCCAGCAGCCCAGCGAATATGAACGCTATGGTGGACGGGAAGTTGACTTGACGGGCCACGAGGGAGATCACCACGACCAGGATGAGGATATTGTATATCGCATCAAACTGACCGAGACCAACCGCCATAAGTGATCAGTCTTCTAGAAGATGCATGAAATAAAAGCTATACGCCGTATTGTTCTATGTTTACAAGCCACTGAGTGAGAAAGCCTCGAAAAAGGAGTGAAAAAATGTATCAAGCGCTTATATCACGGGGTATAAGCTTAACCCATCGTTTACTAGCCCTCACATAAGAAAGAGGGGTGGAAAGGAGGTTAAAGAGGGTAAAACATCTATTTTTACGCCTTTTAGACGCGGGAACCCCGTTTTTGCCGTTTGGTATGGTCTGGGGAGGAGGGTTATCCATTTGAGGGGGAACTCAAGGATGCCTCCTGGGCGGGGAGAAACCGTCTTATAAACATGTGCCAGAGTTGAATTCATGATGTTTGGGCGCACGAGGATCAGGCTGGTGATAGGTGATATTACGCACCAGGAGACCGACGCTGTGGTGAACGCCGCGAACAGCAGCCTGATGGGCGGAGGAGGGGTGGACGGAGCCATACACAGGGCCGGCGGCCCAGCGATCCTCTCGGAGTGCATGGAGATAAGGAGGACCAGGTGCCCGGACGGGCTCCCCACCGGGGAGGCAGTCTTCACCGGAGGCGGCAACCTCAAGGCCCGACATGTTATTCACACCGTTGGTCCGGTGTGGCGGGGCGGAGGCAGCGACGAGGAGAAGCTGCTGGCCGCCGCTTACAGGAGCTCGCTCAGGGTCGCCCAGGAGAACGGGTTAAAGACGATCGCCTTCCCGTCCATAAGCACCGGGGCTTACGGGTACCCGGTGGAGAAGGCAGCCAGGACGGCCCTC
>JAEHCT010000107.1 GCA_020697635.1 Candidatus Bathyarchaeota archaeon | reverse complement strand
CGGTCATAGGCCCGGCGGTGGGCGGCTTCCTCGTCAGGTTCTTCCCCGACTATAGGCCCCTCTTCGTCGTATCCGGGGTGATCACCGCGTTGGGGTTCCTACTCATCTGGAGATACACGGAGGACGACAGGGACGTCAGCTGCCCCATGAAGCCCGGCGTCCAGATACGGATGATCCTCTCCGAGTTCCCGTCCACCATGAGGAGGCTCCTCGGCAACAGGAAGGTGCTCGTGGCGTCGATAGCGGTCTTCGCCCACGCGTTCTGCCACTGGGGGCTCATCACGTTCATCCCGCTGCTGGGCGCAGAGAGGGGGATGAACGAACTAATGATAGGTCTGACGCTGACCGCGAACGCCATCACCATCGCCGTGAGCCTACCCGTCGTTGGACCCCTCTCTGACCGGGTGGGCAGGTTCAAACCCATAGCCGCCGGGCTTCTCTTAAGCGTAGTCGCGTTCGCGCTGTTCCCATTGGCGCCCTACTTTTGGATGCTTCTGGTCCTCAACGCCGTGCTCGGGCTCTGCGCCGTCCTCGTCTTTCCCGTCAGCCAGGCCGCGACCATGGAGGCGCTGCCGCCGGGGGACAGGGGCTCCGCAACCGGGGTCTGGGGGATGATCATGGCCCTCGGCGGCACCGTCGGCATGTTCACAATGAGCGGGGTTCTATCCGTGGCCCCCATTGAGTGGGTGTTCTACGCCAGCGCCGGCGTCACTCTCTTTCTATCACTCGTGGTAGTAGCCATGAGGGGCTACTTCGATTAGGGCGACCAAATCGCGGCATCAACAGATCCAGAGGAGCCAGAGTTAGGATCTAGGGCCTCTTAACCTCCTTCACCTCGTAGGTCTCGGAGTCAACCACGACGCCGTAGTCGGTCTCGGCCGACGTCGGGGACACCAGGCCGCTGGCTACGTCCGCCACGACCCTCTCGACGGGCCTCGTCAACGGGTCCCCGAAGCCTCCACCCCCAGGGGTCATGATTATCAACGAGTCGCCTCGCCGCATCTCGACCGTGCACTTGGACGGAAGCACCTCCTCTTCGCCTGAAGCCCTCCTCAACGTATAGACTCCCAAACCCCCCGGCTTGCCTCCCTGGAGGCCCCATGGCGGTATCTTGTTTCGCTCGGCCATGACGCTGAGCACAGCCTTGTCGCTCATCAGAGCCCAGGTGCGCTCTATGCCGCAGCCGCCCCTGTGCTTCCCGGGGCCCCCGCTGTCCGTCCGGAGCCTGTAGGCGCGATACCTGAAGGGGAGGTAAGCCTCCAGGGCCTCTATGGGGGTGTTCATCGTGTTGGTCATGTTGACGTGCACGCCGTCGACGCCGTCCCCTGTGGGCCTTCCGCCGCTGCCTCCACCGATGGTCTCGTAGAACGTCCAAGGCTGGCCGTCTGGCAGCGTACCGCCGATGGTTATGTTGTTCATGGTGCCTAGACCCGCCGCGGGCACCTTCTCTGGCAGTATCTGACTGAAGGCCTTCATCAGGACGTCCACGTTGCGCTGGCTCGTCTCGACATTGCCCCCCGCCACAGGCGCAGGCCTGTTGGGGTTCATCATGCAGCCCCGAGGTATCCGGAGTGTTATGGGCCTGAAGCACCCGTCGTTCACCGGGATCGATGGGTCTGTGACGCTTATCAGCGTGAAGTAGATCCCCGCCACGGTGACGCCGAGGGGCGCGTTAACAGGCCTCTCCACCTGCCCCGAGGTGCCCGAGTAGTCGAACGTGATCCCGTCTCTCCGCTTCGTCACGGTGACGGCTATCTCGACGTCGCAGCCGCCCGGCAGGATGTCCTCCATGTAGTCCAGGGCGCTGTAGACGCCGTCCGGCATGGCTGATATCTCCTCCCTCATGCGGCGCTCGCTGTGATCCATGGTCTGGTCCATGGCCTCGTGGAGCGTGTCGACGCCGTGCTGCTCCACGAGCTCGGCTACGCGCCTCGCCCCCGTGTTGTTGGCGGCGATCTGGGCCCTGACGTCCCCCATCTGTATCTCAGGGGTCCTGACGTTGCTCATTATCAGCGCCTGTATGTCCCGATCTATGACGCCTCGCCTCACCAGCTTGACGGGCGGAATTATGAGGCCCTCCTGATAGAGCTCGGTGCTGTCTGCCGCGAGGCTGCCGGGGGTCTTCCCCCCCACGTCGGTGTGGTGGGCCTTGTTGGCGGCGTAGGCGACTATCTCGCCGTCGTTGAACACGGGCGCTATGACGGTGAGGTCGGGGAGGTGGGTGCCGCTTATGTACGGGTCGTTGAGGAGCAACATGTCGCCTGGCTCAAGCTCGCCCCCGTAGGTCTCGAGGCCAACCCTGACAGCCAGGGCCATGCTGCCGAGGTGCACGGGTATGTGCTCGGCCTGGGCGATGAGCTCCCTCCTGTGGTTGAACAGGGCGCAGCTGTGGTCCATCCTCTCCTTTATGTTGGGGCTGTAAGCCGACTTCTTGAGGGCTATACCCATCTCCTCGGCCGCATAGATGAGCGCCCCCTTGATGACTTCGACGGTCGTGACGTCCACAGTCAACTTGTCAGCCTCCTCAGTATCAGGTTACCGTAGTAGTCCAGCGTGTAGCTCCAACCCTGGTACACCACGGTGGTGGCGTCGTACTGCTCTATCACGGCGGGGCCCTCCCTGAGCCCGTTCAGGGCGGCGCGTCGATGCACCTCGGTCTCCACCCACTCCCCCAAGTTCTCGTAGAATACCCTCCTGTGATCCGGTGACGAGTCAGATCTGTTTCTCCGGCGACGTCTCAGCTTCGGCTTCTCAAGGAGCCCTATCACCCTGAGCTTCGCGTTCACTATCTCGGCGGGCTCATACTCGGAGGAGTAGCCGTATACCTCCCTATGCTTTACGTGGAAAGCCTTGACGCTCTCCGCTATAGATGAAAGGGTCACGGGTTTCCTGATGTCCACGCTTAGCTCGAACCCCTGGCCCCTGTACCTTATGTCCAGCGTCCGCCTGTAGCTGCGGCGTCTCTCCGGGATGTCTTCCTGGCTCAGCGTCGCTGCTCCCTCGATCTCCATATCCGTATAGAGCCTCTCCAGCTCAGACGGGTCTGTCTCTTCAGCGTCTCTGATCACGGGTCTGCTGTAGTCGTGGAACAGATCTGCTGTGAGGAGCCCGAGGGCGCTGAACATCCCCGGGCTGGGCGGCACTATTACGTGCCCTACCCCAAGCTCCTCGGCAAGGGCGCAGGCGTGCATGGGACCGGCGCCGCCGAAGGCAGCGAGAGTGAACAACCGCGGGTCATACCCGCGCTCTACGGATACGATCCTGAGTATCTTGGACATCATGCTGTTGGCTATCCGCACGACGCTCACAGCGGCCTCCTCCGGGGAGACTCCCAGCTCTGAGGCGAGACCCTCGAAGGTCTCCTCGGCGAGCCTTGAATGTATCTTCATTTCGCCGCCTAGGAGGCTGCTTGGGTTCAACCTGCCTAGGAGGAGGTTCGCGTCCGTGATGGTGGCGTCTCTTCCGCCTTTCCCGTAGCACGCGGGGCCGGGGATGGCGCCCGCGCTGATGGGCCCCACCTGCAGGCCACCGTTGACGGCTCTGGCAATGGTACCTCCGCCTGCGCTGCACTCCGCCAGATCTATGACCGGGAACCTGACGGGGTATCCGCTACCCTTCACGAGGCGGCCCATGTGTATGGTTCCGGCGACCTCGTACTCCGGGACCACCTCTGGCACCCGTCCGCGGATGGTTCCAGCCTTGGCGGTGGTGCCTCCCATGTCGAAGCTGATGATGTCCCGGGTCCCGGTCTGCTCCCCGAGCCAGGCGGCCGCGATCACGCCTGCGGCCGGTCCCGACTCGACCACGGTGGCGGGTCTCCGGCTTATCACGTTGCTCTTGGCCATGCCTCCATTGCTCTGCATGACGTAGAGCGGCGCCTTCACCTCCAGTCTCTTGAGGTCCCCCTCCAGCCGGGTTATGTAGGTGTGCATCACGGGCATGAGGGCGGCGTTGACGACGGCGGTGCTGAACCGTTCGTACTCCCTGTACTCGTTGGTCACCATGTGGGAAGCGGTGACGTAGACCTTGTTCAGCGACGCCTTCAGGGCCTCGTATACCTGATCCTCGTGGGCCGCGTTGGCGTAACTGTTCAGGAAGCCGACAGCCACGCTCTCGACGGCCTCCCTCCTCAGCTCACCGATGATCTCGTTCAGCCCCTCCTCGTCGATGGGTGTGATTATTTCACCGTCGTGGCCCACCCTCTCCTCGAGCTCGTACCTGTGCCGTCGCTTGACCAGCATCGGCGGCCGCTCGAAGAACAGGTTGTATACCTCGGCGCGGCGCTGCCTGCCTATCTCAATGACGTCCCTGAACCCCTTCGTCGTGACGAGGGCAGTCACAGGGAGCTCCAAGTTCATCTGACCCAGCAACGTGTTGGTGGCGATGGTGGTGGCGTGGCCAACCATCCTCACAGAGGAGGCTTCGTGGCCCTCCAAGTATTCTCTGAAGGCTTTCACGACGCCCCTCTCCGGGTTCGACGGAACTGAGGGCGTCTTTATGTTGAGCACGTCGCCAGTCTCCTCGTCGAAGGCGACGAGGTCCGTGAATGTGCCTCCCACGTCCACGCTTACGCGATGCAACCAGTTTCCTCCGATGTACAAGAAGAACGGCTGCGAACAAATAAAATAAACGAAGAAACTATGGCTTCAGCTTCTTACCGCCGAGCTTTATCGTCTCAAGGACGACGTGGCTCTCCGCCTTCTCGATGCCCTCTATGGCGCCTATCTCGTCTAGCAGCCGGATGGCGTTCTCCCTGTCGGGGCACATGGCGAGGGCAAGCAGCTCACACTTCCCAGAGACCCGGAGCACCACGCTGATCTCTTCGTAGTCGGCTACCTTTCCCCCGATCTCGGAGAGGTCGCTACCGGACTCGGCGGAGATGCGTAAGCAAAGCGGGTAGTACCTCTGGGTGTCGGGGTTGATGACGGTCGTGTAGCCTGTTATCCTCCCCTGGTCCTCCATGGCCTTGATTCGGCTGGAGACGCTCACGTGACTGATGTTCAGAGTCTTGGCTATCTCCCTGTAGCTCATACGAGAGTCCTGAGTCAGAAGCCGGATTATCTCGTCGTCCAAGTCTTCACGCTGCACCATGGCCATCACACGTTGATTACTTTGGCTCCACCGAAGAGCAAGTCTACCATGCAATCGTAGTCCAAAGGTTGGGCGCCTGAAACCAGCTTACCCGTCAACCCACGCCTCTCAACGTCTCTACCTAGATAGTAGACGGGTCTCCCTTTGTCTAGTATCGTCTTGACGAGACGTGACTCTTTTCTGGATTCATTCAACATGAGGGTAGCGTCCTGCATTAGCAGTATCCCCGACCTCTCCGACTCGACAGCTATGCTCAACGCGTTCACGTCCAGGTTCTTCAACAGGTATAGTCTATCCATCTCATCACCCTAGAATACGAGGCTGGCCTCCGCCGACTCGAATAACCGTCTGACGGCTTCCCTGTCCGCCAGCTGTATGCCGTCTATCA
>JAEHCT010000106.1 GCA_020697635.1 Candidatus Bathyarchaeota archaeon | reverse complement strand
AGGAAGCCGTTGATGAGGCGGCTGACGCCGTTGAGGAAGTCGTGGCCCATGTCGGTGCCGTAGTCCTTGATGATCCTGTGGAAGATGGTGTCGGGGCGCTCGGCTCCGATGCTGTTCTTGTCGATGACCCCCGTCTTCAGCTCGCCGTTCTGGATCATGACGTAGGCGTCGTACTCGCACCCGGCCTCCTTGCACTCTGGGCAGTGTACGCAGATGTTGGCTCTGCTGACGAAGCTGAAGTCGCTGGGCAGGAAGAGGCTGAAGACGGTCTTCCCGCTCCACATGGGCGTGGGCTCGAGCACGGTGGGGTTAGGTATCTCCCCCAAGTAGCCGGTGTAGGCTATGAGCTTGCCCACCTCGTCCGCCGAGAGCATCATTTCCTCCCGGGTGAGCAGGTACGCTCCGCTGATGTAGTCCTTGCCTGCGCCGATGATCGGGGCGCCGTACCTTGGGCTCAGTATCTGGTCCTGAACCTGCATCAGCATCCTGGCCTCTGTCTGGGCCTCCTTGCTCTGGGGGATGTGGAGGTTCATCTCGTCGCCGTCGAAGTCCGCGTTGTAGGGCGGGCACACCGTGAGGTGCATCCTGAACGTCTTGTAGGGCAGCACCTTGACCTTGTGCGCCATGATGCTCATCCTGTGCAGGCTGGGCTGCCGGTTGAACAGGGCGATGTCCCCGTCCTTCAGGTGCCTCTCGATGATGAAGCCCGGCTCGATGCTCTGGGCTATGAGTGCCCTGTCTGTGACGAACTCGAGCCTTATCCGCTTCTGGTCCGGCCTGATGATGTAGAGGGCCCCCGGGTGCTGGTAGGGGCCGTTCATGACGAGCTTCTTCAACTCTTCCAGGTTCCGCTCGGTTACGACGTCTGGCACAGTGAGCTTGGTGGCGATGTGCACCGGTACCCCGACCTGGTTTATGTCCAGGTTGGGGTCGGGGCTGATGACGGTGCGGGCCGAGTAGTCGACGCGTTTGCCGCTGAGGTTGCCCCTGAACCTGCCCTCCTTGCCCTTCAGGCGCTGCGCCAGGCTCTTAAGGGTCCTGCCGCTGCGGTGACGAGCAGGTGGGATGCCTGATACCTCGTTGTTGAAGTACGTGGTCACGTGGTACTGGAGGAGCTCGGACAGGTCCTCGATGATCAGCGTGGGGGCCCCGGCGTCGATGTTCTCCCGGAGCCTCTGGTTTATCCTGATGATGTCCACGAGCTTGTGGGTGAGGTCATCCTCCGCCCTGATGCCGGACTGGAGGATGATGCTGGGCCGTACGTCCACGGGCGGTACAGGCAGTACCTGTAGCACCATCCACTCCGGCCGTGCGCTGCCGGGCTCGAAGCCCAGCATCTCCAGGTCCTCGTCCGGGATGCGCTCGAACCACTCCCTGATCATGTTGGGTGTGAGCCTGCGCGTGACCTCGTCCTCCATCGCCTCGTCGAATATCTCCTTCTCGATCTCGATGAACGTTGTAGGCTTGTTGAATTTAACCACGTTCTGTACCATGCCGCAGTAGGGGCACTCCTTGTGCCGCTTGTACTTCTTAGCCTGCTTCATGATCTCGGCGCTTACCTCGTCACTGACCTTGCCGAATAACTCAATGTCCCTGTTGCGATGGTCCGTGAGCTTCGTCTTCTTCTCGTCGTCCAGCAGTATGCCGCCGCAGCTCCTGCACGTGGCGCTGAGGACGCGGTAAATCTGCTTAGCGAACTCCACGTGGACTACCGGGACCGCCAGCTCGATGTGACCGAAGTGGCCGGGGCAGTTGATGGATATGTTTCCGCAGGTGCGGCACCGCTGCCTCGGCTCCAGCGTGCCCAGACGCTGGTCCATGAGGCCGCCGGCGATGGGGGCTCCGTCCTCGTCGTAGGTGTCGCTGGTCCCTATCTCGACGACGCTGAGGCGTCTCGTCTCGTCTGGGCTCAGGAGGCCGAACTTTATGGCGTCGATTACCTTGCTCATCCTACTCCACCTCCTTAGCCAGCTCGAGGGTGGGCGACAGACACATGCTCTGCATCTCCTGCAGCAGAAGCTTGAAAGCGTATGAAACGGTGACCGGCTCGATGTCGCCCTTCCCCTCGCATGTCGGGCACACGTACTTGCGCTGCCTGATGTCGTAGAAGCCCTGGCGGCCGCACCTCTCGCAGACGTAGATAGTGTAGGCGTCCGACTCCTCCAGAAGCCTGTCCTTCAGGAGCATGGCTGCTCCGTGTCCCACGAGGCAGTCTCGCTCCATCTCGCCGAACCTGAGACCGCCGCCCCTGGCCCTGCCCTCCGTCGGCTGCCGGGTGAGCATCTGGACCTGGCCGCGGGCCCTCGCGTGGATCTTGTCCACAACCATGTGGTGGAGCTTCTGGTAGAAGGCGACGCCGACGAATATCTCGGCCTCGAACATCTTGCCGCTCATGCCGTCGTACATCATCTCTCGGCCGCCGCTCTGGAAGCCCAGCTCGGTGAGTATCTCCTCGAGGCTCTTGGGGTCCTCGTTGGCGAACGGTGTCCCGTCCACGACCTCGCCTCTCAGGGCCGCCGCCTTCCCGGCGATGGCCTCGATGAACTGGCCTACGGTCATACGGCTGGGGTAGGCGTGGGGGTTCATGATGATGTCCGGGATGACGCCGCTTGTGCTGAAGGGCATATCCTCCTGGGGCACCAGCATACCGATGACGCCCTTCTGGCCGTGCCTGCTGACGAACTTGTCGCCGAGCTCGGGCAC
Organism: Candidatus Bathyarchaeota archaeon; assembly: GCA_020697635.1. Taxonomy (GTDB): domain Archaea; phylum Thermoproteota; class Bathyarchaeia; order TCS64; family TCS64; genus RBG-16-57-9. The sequence continues at coordinate 2,850 of JAEHCT010000106.1, read as the reverse complement.
CCTGTTGCTGCGCACCTTGATCTTGACGAGCTGGCTTCCCTCGATGTCCTTGGTGATGAAGACGCTGTCCACGACGCCGACCTCTGTAGGCCTGACGCCGACGGATGTATCGCGGAGCTGGGGGCCGCGTATCTCGATGCCGCGGTACTCCTCCATGAACCTTGGCGGGCTCGTCTTCCCGATGAGGATGTCGCCACCCTTGACTTCGGCCTCCTCGGCGATGAGCCCGTCGCTCTCCAGCTGCCTGTACGCATCGGCGCCGTGGTAGCCGCGGATGCCAGCCTCGGGGATGGTGAGCCTGTCCTTGGAGCCGCCCAGGTACTGCTTGCACTCGGCCTTGTATATCCTTAAGAAGCTGCTGTGGCCCAGGCCGCGCTGGACGGCTGACTTGTTGAATATGATGGCGTCCTCCATGTTGTACCCTATGCAGCTCAGTATGGCGAGGACGAAGTTCTGGCCCGCCGGCCGGTCGTTGTAGTTTATGACCTCCATGGGCTTGGTCGAAACGAGTGGCTTCTGCGGGTAGTGCAGCAGGTGGCCGCGGGTGTCGGTCCTGTCGTTGTAGTTCAACGCGTAGACGCCCGGCGCCTGCTTCGCCATGGCGGCTTGGTAGGTGTTACGGGGGCTCTGGTTGTGCTCTGCGTAGGGGATGATGCCTGCCCCGACGCCGAGGATGGTGTATGGGCAGATCTCCATGTGGGTGTGCTCCTCGGTGAGGGTCTCCTGGTCGACGCTGATGTAGGTATTCTCCTCCTCGTCGGCGTCAAGGTACTCCAGTATGCCCTCCCTGACCAGGTCGCTCCACGTCCACCGTTCCTGCTTGATGTTGCGGATGTGCCTCTGCTTGAGTATAGGCTTGCCTTCCTCGACCACTATGAGGGGTCTCCTTATCCTGCCCTCGTCGCAGTTGACGTAGATCTCGTTGTAGTCATGGTAGAGCACGATGTTGGCCTGACCGCTGATCTCGCCATTGCGGCGCATCTCCCTGAAGGTGTTTACCAGGACCTCTGGTGAGGTGCTGTACCCCAGGAGGTAGCCCTCGACGAATATCTTAGTGCCTTCATGGCGTAGCTGCTCGTCGGCGTCCTTGGCCCTGATGACTCCCATGAACTCCAGTGTGCGCTTGATTTTATCTGCGTCCGTGCCGACGCTGACGCTGCTCATCAGCGCCAGGTTCTTGACGAGCCCACAGTTGGCGCCCTCCGGGGTCTCGTTAGGGCACAGCCGCCCCCAGTGGGTGCTGTGGAGGTCACGGGCCTCGAAGTTTGGCTGGCTCCGGCTGAGGGGGGATTGGAGCCTGCGGAGGTGAGAAAGGGTTGAAAGAGTATTGGTACGGTCGAGGAGCTGGGTCATGCCGACGCGGCCCCGCCTCCAGTTGCCTGTGGCGAGGGCGTGCTGGATCCTGCTCGTTATTATCCCGGGCCTGACGGCCGCGCTGATGAGCACCCCCTTGCGCCTAGTGCTCATGCGCCTGAACTGGTACCTCATGTCCCTGTAGAGGCTCCAGAACGCCGAGCGGAATAGCTCCGCCAGCAGCGGGCCGGCGAGCTTTATCCTCTTGTTCTTGAGGTGATCCTTGTCGTCCACCTGGCGTAGGCCTAGCTTAAGCTCGATGATCCTTGAAGCCATCTCGCCTAGGAATATGGACTTGTCCAGCCTTGCCTCTGGCTCGCGGCCTATGTGGGGCAGCAGGTTCCTGTCCAGGATGGTCTCGGCGCGCTTGATCCTGAACTCCCTGACCTGGCCGAAGGCTACGCGGTTGCCGATGTAGAGTACGGCGTCCTCCAAGCTCTGGACGGCTGACGTCTCTCTGAAGCTGGCCTCCAGCTCGTTGAGTATATCGGGGTCGAGGCTGACCATCTCGGCCACGTCTCGGTCGGTCTCGACGCCCAGCGCCCTCATGAGAACCACGAGGGGCACAGGTACGGGGACCCCGGGGATGGTCACAACCATCTCGCCCTTAGACTTTAGGCTCATCTCGATTCGGGCCCTGAAGCCTACGGTGGTGCTGAAGACCTTGCCCTTGTAGACGGGCTTGGCGCCCCTGTTATCGGTCTCCACCAGCACCCTGTTGGGGGCCAGGTCCTCCAGACTCACGATGACGCGCTCGCTGCCGTTGACTATGAAGTATCCACCGACCTCCTTAGGGTCCTCGCCGAGCTTCACGAGCTGGTCCTCGGTGTGCCTGCTGAGGAGGCATAGGTTGCTCTTGACCATGATGGGGAGGTCGCCTATGTTGACGCGCTCGTAGGTCTCGCGCCCCTCGTCGTCCAGCTCTATCTCCAGGTAGAGGGGGGCCGAGTACGTCAGGTTCCTTATCCTGGCTTCCCGTGGATAGACCTCACGGTTGGTTCCGTCCACCTCCACGACCCGGGGATCGCCTATCTCTATGGCGCCGAAGCGGATTTTGTATGTGTGATTGGGGACCTCGATGCTGATGCCCCCGATCTCGTCTATGATCTGCTGCAGCGTGTTCCTGGAGAAGTCGTTATAACTGTCCAGGTGCTGCTTGACGAGCCCCTCCTCTTTGAAGAAGGATTTCATCATATCCCAGAGGTCGTTTTCTGTGAGAAGCATTATATCAACCTGATTTGAGTTTGATTCGTTACATGGACTAGGGTGGGTTCTATAATGTCGGAGGGATCAGATTCCGTCATTAAACGTGATTCACCTTTTACAGAAACCTTCCTAACCCTAACGAAGCTATAACAAGGGGCGACTACTTCCTAATAAACGTTACTCGATTTTATGTTCCCTCTCGCTTAGAGGGGCGTTTTTATGCCTTCTTTTAGATTTAATCATGATCAGTCGTGGCTTGGATATATTGTCGCATAAAATACAAACTTTTAT
>JAEHCT010000105.1 GCA_020697635.1 Candidatus Bathyarchaeota archaeon | reverse complement strand
CGAATGTATAGGATGAAGCCCTAGGTATCGTGACCCCCCTCCGGATGGCGTCCTCGATAATCTCCTTGCCCCCGGGCGAGGTTATGTTGGCGACGAGGTTCTGCGCCTTCTCCCTCAGAAGACCTGTCATCTCCCCGGACTCGTCCTTGATTATAATCCCCGCAATGGGGTCCGGCGTATCCTTCGTCACGTTGGCGACCTCAAGCGCAAGGGTGTTAGCGACGGTGATGTGTGCGCCAAAAGATATGAAAGCAGGGTGCTCCGGGGTCGCCTTGTCCAGGTCCCACCTAGTCGGGAACCTCCTCTCCTTAAATCGGAGATCCTGCATGGGGCTGCCAATCACCTCGATCCAATCTCCCTTCTTGATTTTTTTTGCCTGCCCCCTCATCCGGTCCAAGACGTCATCGATCGACTTGATCTCCGGGTGATAGAAATCCCTGCAGTCCAGCTTGCTCTTATCTAGAGCTCTTGTGCTGCCTGAGATCATGTGGACATGGCAGTCCGTCAGGCCGGGAAGGACAGCCCTCCCCTTCAGGTCGATCCGAGTTGTCCCCTCGCCGGACAGAGCCTCGACCTCTTCGGAGGTGCCCACATTGATTATCTTCCCCATCTTAACGGCAACAGCCTCCGCGATGTTGTATTTGTCATCGACGGTGATGATCTTGCCGTTAACTAAGATGAGGTCCGCATACATATCATTAAAACCCATCTAATCTACTCCTTTTCTGACAATCTCTTTCTTGTGTTTAAGTATTATTACTCACCATTTACCTATCATATTTTCTAATCCCATAATATGAAATATGAATGATCACGATACAGGGTTAAGAAAACACTCACCACGTAATACACTATAGAGAGTTTACTCTAAAAGTTATTTTTATCGGAGTGTTGAATAAATTTATAATATGTTCACACAATAATACCGTCTTGTATCTTTATGTCAAACGATGAGAAGGTTCTGAACTATATAGACGATCATAAGGACGAGATAATGGGTTTCATGCAGTAACTACTTCAGACAAAAAGCGCTACGGGGGACGAGTCAGAAATCGCCGCTCTCATGGCCAAGGAGTCCGAGAGAGACGGCTTGGAGGTAGAACTCGTTGAACCCACGGAGAACAGGGTGAGCCTGGTCAAGGCGCTGAACCTCCCTATGGGTATCTGGTCGACGGTCATCGCTTAACCACCTGGACGCGGGAGCCCTTCTAAGGGCATGGAGTCTGCCCCGGGGGAGACCTTCAGCATATAAAGCCGCCCCCGCATTTAACGTCATTAGGATGACTAAGCTGGACCTAAGGAAGGAGCTGAAGAGGTACTACACGGCGAAGAGGAAGCCTGAGCTCATCGATGTCCCCGAGGGAAAGTATCTAACCATACTCGGCAGAGGCGACCCCAACGACCAGGAGTACCAGGAGGCGATGCAGGCCCTCTACAGCGTGAGTTACACCCTCAAGTTCAGCCAGAAGGCCGAGGGCAGGGACTACACGGTGATGCACCTGGAGGGCCTCTGGTGGGTGGAGGGAGGCGTATTCGATCTCAACGCCCCCTCGCCCCGGGGGCAGTGGCGATGGAAGAGCATGATCAGGCAGCCCGACTTCGTCACGGAGGAGACGGTGGAGGAGGTGCGGCCCAAGGTGCGGGAGAAGAGAGGCCCCAAGGTGGACGAGGTCAAACTGGAGTCTTTCCACGAGGGTCTATGCGCACAGGTGCTGCACGTCGGCCCCTACAGCGAGGAGGGCCCCACCATCCAGCTGCTCCACAACTTCATCGGGGAGAGCGGGTACAGGCCCAGGGGCGACCACCACGAGATATACCTAGGTGACCCCCGTCGCACCAAGCCTGAGAACCTGAAGACCATCCTGAGGCACCCGGTGGAGCCCAGGTAGCCTCCACTCTCTCCCAAGTTCTGGAAGGAACCTGCCAGAAAACCATTGATTCAGAGCCAGCTCGATGCTCTTCATTATATAGAGTTCCTACAGATACTCTATGATCAAGTTGTCTCGGCGGGTAGAACTGCTTCTCGAAGCCCACAGGATGCTTAGGCACACCGAACACAGGACCGTGAAGAAGCTGTCCATCTGGGATCAGGGTGCCGATCCGTCAGAGCCCATAGTGGTCCGTAAGGCGCGGGCCTTCAGGCTTCTGCTTGACGAGAGCCCAGCGGTTATCATGGACCACGAGCTCATCGTGGGGCTACGCACCCTCTACGGAGCCCTGGATGAGGGTGAGAACGTGTTCGGCGGCACGTACATGCTCCCCGTTAAGCCGGCGACCATGCACAAGAAAACATGTTATCCAAGATACCTGACAGATGAGGAGGCCGCCGCGGCGCTGGGGATGGGCGTCGCGGAGGGGGGCTTCACGAGCCACGTCCCTTTCGGCACAGAAAAGGTGTTAGGGCGTGGGCTGCGGGGCGTAAAGGATGAGGCCGCCGCCAGACTCGCCGAGCTGGGGGAGGACGGGGAGAAGGCGGCGTTCCTCAAGGCCGTCCTCGTATCCCTCGACGCCGTCACGGAGTATATAAGGAGGCACACGGACGAGGCGCTCAGGCTCATCGGGGAGACCCAGGACGAGACCAGGAGGGAGGAGCTCAAGGAGATAGCCGACGCCTGCCTGTGGGTCTCCACCGAGTCTCCGAGGACATTCCGTGAGGCCCTCCAGCTTTATTGGTTCTGCTGCCTCGCGATGGCCGCCGAGAGCCAGAGCTGCATCCCCATAGGCAGGTTCGACCAGGACCTCTACCCGTTCCTCGAGAGGGACCTCGACGCGGGGGGGACGACCCTTGGCGAGGCCCAGGGGCTCCTGGAGTGTCTCTGGATAAAGCTCAACTTCGAGTCAGACCTCACCACCGACACGTGCAGGAACATCACCCTCGCGGGGCAGGGGCCTGACGGCCTCGACGCCACCAACACCCTCACCTACATGTGCCTCGACGCGTCCCACCGCCTCCGGTTGGCAGACCCCAAGCTCAACGCGCGGTTCCACGACGGCTCACCCGCTCGGCTCCTCGGGAAATGCGTCGAGATGGTGAAGGCGGGCCTGGGAGGCTTCCCAGCGTTCTACAACGACGAAGCCATCATCGAGGGGCTGACCCGGATGGGAGTACCCCTGGAGCACGCCCGCCTCTACAGCTGCGACGGCTGCCAGGAGATCATCCTCCCGGGGAAAGGCGACTTTTACCCCGTGCACACTGGGGTCGACCTCCTAGCATGTGTCCAGGATACCCTCGGCGTCCCGCCGTACCTCGTGGAGCCAGGCGGACCCGAGCCCCCTGAACCCGAGACAAGGGACTACGGCGTCTTCGAGGCGTTCATGGAGGCGTACCTCGATAACCTCGACGCCATGGTCTCCGCCGCCGTAGAGGAGGGAAACATGAGAGACAGGGGACTCGCGGCGTACAGCCCCGTCCCCTTCCTGTCGAGCACCCTTGAGGGCTGCCTAGAGAAGGCCGTGGACAAGACGGCTGGCGGCTGCAGATACAACTGGACGGGGTGCAACGGCCAGGCCTTCGCCGCCGCCGTGAACTCCCTCGCCGCCCTACGGAAGATGGTCTACGACGAGAAGCTGGTCACCCTCGACGAGCTCAGGGAGACGCTCAGGGACGACTGGGGCGACGAACGGCTCCGACAGTACGCCCTGAACAGGGTGCCCAAGTGGGGGAACGACGACGACTACGTCGACGAGATAGCCGTCAGGGTCGCGGAGCGCTTCATCGACGAGGTGCTCAGGCACAGTAACCCCCGCGGCGGCCCCTACTACCCGGGCATATTCACGTTCCATCACGTCAGACGGGGGATCATGTCGTCGGCCAGCCCGGACGGGAGACGCGCCGGCGACCCCGTCTCGACCCATCTCTCCCCGGTGGCCGGCACCGACAAATCTGGACCGACGCTCGCGGTGAACTCGGCCCTCAAGGTCTACGCGCTGCATCCCCCAGAGGGGACGGCGCTGGACCTCAGGTTCCACCCGACTGCCCTCATGGGAGAAGAAGGCGTGGAGAAGCTAGAGAGCTTAATAAAGGCGTTCATGAGGCGGGGCGGCACCGTGGTCCAGTTCAACGTAGTGGACTCAGAGACCCTAAGGGACGCCCAGGAGAACCCCGAGCAGTACAGGTCGCTCCTCGTGCGTGTGTGGGGGTTCAGCGCCTACTTCACGACGCTCACCAAGGAGTACCAGGACGAGATAATCACCCGTACCATGCACGGGTTGGACTAACGTGTGAATCCTTTTCTCTGCCTTCGCCCCATGAGAGGATCATGGGTAAAACCCAAGGCTTCAGAACCAGGCGGCTGCCGCGCGAGTACGACGAGCTAGCCCCCGACGGCTCCGAGATAAGGGTTCTCATGAGGACGAGCCGCGGCCAGCTGACCCACTGCACCCTGCCTCTTCATGAGACGTCGGACGCCATCTACCATAGGACCGTCGAGGAGATCTGGTACTGTATCCGAGGCCGAGGCGAGGTGTGGAGAAGGCAGGGGGACAGGGAGGAGGTGACGGAGTTCAAGCCCGAGGTATGCATAAGCGTTCCCCCCGGTACCCGTTTCCAGTTCAGGAACACCGGTGAGGAGCCCCTCGAATTCATCATCGCCACCGTGCCGCGGTGGCCGGGGTACCAAGAGGCCGTCAAGACGGAAAGGTTCTGGGCTTAGAAGGTTGGTGCGGAGGGTGGGATTTGAACCCACGAACTCAGAGATATGAGCCTCTACCTGCACCCAAAACGAACTAGGATTACACTCTCAGACAGAGCATCAACAATGTACTGCAAAATATGGTTACATCATAAAGCCCAATGCAAGTTAAGAAAAGTACAGGGACAGTTTACTTTCTAAGCTTCGGGCTGAACACTTCCTCTAGAGAGTACGCGATCAGCGTGATGCTCACCGCCACAAGCCCTATCATCAAGCCGGGGGGAACGATCCACCACCAGGCGCCCCTGGAGAAGCCACCGCAGGTCTGCGCGTAGTGAAGGATCGAGCCCCAGCTGATGGCCGTCGGGTCCCCTAGCCCCAAGAAGCTGAGCCCCGCCTCAGACAGGATGGCGCTGACCACCCGCATGATGGCCGTCGCGAGTATGATGGGGATCACGTTAGGCAGGATGTGCCTGAAGATTATGTGCCCGTGTCCGGCGCCGATGGCCCTGGCCGAGTCGACGTAGGCTCTCTCCTTCAACGTGAGGACTTGGGACCTGATGATCCGGGCTACGCCTGTCCAGCTGGTGATGGTCATGACGAAGATTATGTTCCAGATGCTGGGGCCGAGGTAGATGGCCAGCACCAGCATGATGGGTATGCTGGGTAGCACGAGCACGATGTCCGTGAACGTCATGAGGATCGAGTCCAGCTTCTTGAAGTACCCGGCGATGGTCCCGATGAAGACCCCGATGACCGTCGTCGAGAACGCCGCGACGAACCCCACAAACAAGGAGGTCCGGGTCCCGTAGATCAGCTGGCTGAATATGTCGCGTCCGATGTCGTCCCCCCCCAGGATGTGATCCTTACATGGAGGCGAGAACCTCTCCACCACGTTTCTCTCGTACGGGTCATAGGGCACTATGAGAGGGCCGAAGATGGCTAG
>JAEHCT010000104.1 GCA_020697635.1 Candidatus Bathyarchaeota archaeon | reverse complement strand
CACGGAGACCCAGGTGGGCGGCGGCATCAGGGACAAGGACGAGGCGGCTCAACTCCTCGACGCGGGCGTCTACAGGGTGGTTCTGGGATCATACGCCTTGAGCAGCCCCGATGAGGCGGCGCAGCTCCTCCCCGAGTATGGGTCGGAGCGGGTCGCCGTCGCGCTGGACCACAGGGAAGGCAACGTCCTCGCGAGGGGGTGGACCCAAACCGCCGGCAGACGCCTAACCGACGCCATACCGGCGTACAAGGCGCTGGGCTTCGAGTGGTTCCTGGTCACCGACGTGGAAAGAGACGGAGCCCTGAAGGGCCTCGACGTCGAGACCTACAGAAGAATAGCAGGCGACGCATCCATCATCGCGTCGGGCGGCGTCTCCAGACTCGATGACCTCTTGAGGCTCAGGGACACGGGGGCAGCGGCCGTCGTGGTGGGCAAGGCCCTATACGAGGGACGCTTCACCTACCGAGAGGCCGTGAGCGCCCTGGGGGGTCGGTGATGCTGGCGAAGAGGATCATACCCTGCCTCGACGTCAAGGACGGCAGGGTCGTCAAGGGCACCCACTTCGTGGACCTGAGGGACGCCGGCGACCCGGTGGAGCTCGCCAAGCGGTACAACATGGACGGCGCCGACGAGCTGGTGTTCCTCGACATAACGGCTACCCCTGAGAGGCGTGAGACCCTCAGCGGCCTGGTGAGGGCCGTCGCGTCGGAGCTGGACATACCCTTCACGGTGGGCGGCGGCATCAGGACGCTGGAGGACGTGAGGCTCATCCTCAGGAGCGGCGCCGACAAGACCAGCCTCATGACGGCCGCGGTGCAGCACCCCGAGAGGATAACCGAGATCGCCGAGGTGTTCGGCAGCCAGTGCGTCGTCGTGGCGATAGACGCGAGAAGGGTGTACGAGGACAGGCCGGACAGGAACGTGGTGGAGACCCCAGAGGGGAGATGCTGGTTCCAGGTGTACACCCACGGCGGCTCCTCGCCCACGGGGCTAGACGCCCTGGGCTGGGCGTCGCAAGCCGTCGAGCTGGGCGCCGGCGAGCTTCTCGTCACCAGCATGGACAGGGACGGCACTAGGAGGGGGTTCGACAACGTACTCAACCGCCACATCTCTAGGCGCGTCAACGTCCCCCTCGTGGCCTCAGGCGGCGCGGGGGAGCCGGGTCACTTCTTGGAGGCGTTCACCGAGGGCTTGGCCGACGCCGCCCTCGCGGCCTCGGTGTTTCACTACGGCAACTACCCGGTACCGGTCGTGAAACGGTACCTCAGGGACAGGGGGGTGCGCGTGAGGCTGTGATGGTCGAGGTGGACGAGCTTGACTGGGGCAAGTCCGGCGGCTTGATCCCGGTGGTGACCCAGGAGGCGGACACCCTCGAGGTGTTGACGCTGGCTTACGCCGACAGGGAGGCGCTCAGGTTGACCTTGGAGACTGGGTGGGCGCACTATTTCAGGCGCAGCCACGGCAGGGTGATGAAGAAGGGCGTCACAAGCGGAAACGTTCAGAGAGTCAGGAGGGTGCTGACGGACTGCGACAACGACGCGTTGGTTTACTTGGTGGAGCAGACGGGCCCCGCGTGCCACTTGGGGAACCGCACATGCTTCCACAAAGCGGTCCATTAGAAGACGTTTGACGCCTAATCTCAACCCCATGTCTCGCTGAGGGGAAATCTACAACCACAAACCTTGCTTACCACGTAGCGTAAAATGGGTAACGTTGTTGTACGTCATATGGTTCTATATTGTAGAAACTTTATCAGTTACATACCTGAGTGAAACGGCGTGCCGAGACCAAACTACATCGAGTACCGGATAGGCAGCCAGTCCGCCTACGTCCGCGCCGACAAGCTGAGAGAGATCAGGGAGGTCGACGTCATCGTCTTCGACTGTGAAGGCGTGCTCATCGACATCAGCGAGTCCATCCGCAGGGCTACAGGCCACGTGGAAAAAGGGAGGGTGTTGATCGCAGACAAGGCGCTGGACTGGCTGGAAACACTCATCGGGGGCCCCAGGTTTGGCATAGTCTCCGGGAGCCTCGCCGACACTGCTCGACGCGTCCTCGGAGACACCTTGGATCGGTTTGACTCCGCCGCCCAGGTTTGGCTCGAAGTCGAGGCGGCGGAGAGTGACACAGGAGCGAGCCTATGCAAGCTCAGTCCCTATCCGTTGATTAGAGCCTCAGAGCCTTTCAAGCCTTATAACAGGGTTCTCTACGTGAGGGGCACCATACCTGACTTGCTTATGGCCGAGAACGCGGGTGACGGGTTCCTCTTCGCTGGCGTGGCGTCGAACGAGGAGGCTAGGAGCGGGTTACTCGATGCGGGCAGCGCTATGGTTCTGGCCTCGGTTAACCTGCTTCCCACGGTTCTCCGCCTATTGAAATAAGGCGCTAGATCCACTCGGCGAGCCTATGCGTCGTGCATACCAAGTCGCCGCCTTTGCTTAGAGGCGAGACTAGTGTGCCCGGCGTATGCTCAAGCCGGCGCTGGAACCTCTCCATCTCCCTGTCCCTGCCCAACGTGATTATCAGCGTCTGGACCCCTGACCCGCCCAACACGTCCAACAACCCTACTGCCTTCTCGCTGTCCTCCTCGGTGCCCATGCCGTCGATGTAGACGGGTTTATCGGTTAGTATCACGAGGCGCTCGGGCTCAAACAAGGACACCTGCCTCAACGCCGCGTCCAGCCTGGTCTTCTCGTCCAGCGGCTCCACGTCGTCCGGGCTGTACTCCATCCTCAGGGTCCCCCCGAAGCTGTAGACCGCTGCGTTGGAGTGGGACGCCGCCACCGCGTTCGCCAAGAACCTGGCCACCTTGATCTTGGGGTACTGCTCCCAGAGACTACATGGGTCAGCCATGCTGGCACCCCTGTCTAGGAGCACCAGGGTGCGCGCATCTTTACCCCTGCGGGGTCTGAGCCTTCTGCTGTATGCCTTCATTTCTGTGACCAGCGTCCTGGTGGTCACGGGGTGGATGGATCTTCCGTCGAACCCGGTAGGGTCCTCCTCGATCATCGGTTTATACGCCTCAAGGAGCTCGACGAAGTCGTGGAACCTGTTCTCCTTTATTAGCCGGATCACGTTCCGCTCCTCGTCGTAGCTGATGACCGGCTGCATGCATGGTTGAGCTGGGCGCATTTCCCCTAGGGGACTCGCCTGCGCCTCTTCCTCGACCGCTTCAGGGTCCTCCAGGATGGCTGCGTAGAACCCGCCGCTTCCCCTCACGGATACGAGCACGGGCTTCCTGCCTTCCGGGTCTAGGGTCAATTTTCCGTCCTCGATTAGCTCCCTGACCTGCTGCGCCATGTCCCGTTTCTCGACGTATATGCGTCCTGTGGGGGTTCCGTCTAGCCAAGTCGACCCGCGGTTCCTTACCCTGAACGCGAGAACCACGACGGGGTACTCGTCGCTGAACAGTATGCTCATGTCTACTCCCAGGTGTACTCCATTACCCTGCGGCGGGCCTCCTCGTACTCCTCGACGCCGAACTGGCTGAGGACACGCATCTTGAGGAGCCTGTCCACCGCCAGCTGCCTGACCTCGTCCTGGCTCTGGTACAGGTCGCGGTAGGCGTGGTACTCCTTGGCGAACTTCATGAGGTTCCTGACGCTGACGGGCGTCATGTACCTCATCTTGTCCACCTCCAGCTTCACCCAGACTATGAAGTCGAATATGTGGGCTGGCAGCGCGTGCCTGGCGACGAGTCCCTGGATGCTCTCTATGGGGGTTCTGCCCCACATTATGGTCTTCCCGAACCTATCCAGCAGCCCTTGGTCAGGCGTGTCCTGTACTACGCGGTCAAGGTCGCTGGCCGCCACCACGCAGAACCCGTCGGGCAGGCTGTGTCTTTTCCCGTCCACCGGGTTGGTGAAGGTCTTGTTGTTCATGGCCTCGAAGAGGATGACCTGTGTCTTGGGCCGGAGCTTTGTGACGGCGTCGATGTAGGCTATGGGCGCGTCCTTTCCCTCGTTGAGCGTTATCTGCATGAGGACGCCGTTGTGCACAGGGTCCTTTCCCACGAAGGCGCTGGGGTTGAACCCCGCCACTAGTTCCCTCTCTGTGACCTCCTCGCTGCAGTGGAGGTAGACGCCGCCCATGATCCCCTGTAGCTGGAGCAGGGTCTCGGTCTTGCCCTCGCCGTGGGGCCCCAGCAGGAGCACGTTGTCCTTCATCCTGATCGCCCTGAGGAGTCTCCTTATCTCGTCGTCGTGGCCTTTGACGTGTTTGACGAGCTCCATGAATGTGTTGTCGTCCTCGGCCCGCGCCGCTGCCTGCTCCACGGGCTTGTCACACTCGTCCTCAGGCTCCTCTGCCACCTCGTATATGGGCTCCTCGTGCACGTACTCCCACTCCACGTTCGAGTCCAGGATATCCACCATCTGGGACAGGTCCCCGTACACCGTCTCCTGCATGGACTTGGGTACCGAGTCCGACGTCACCATGACGGGGAGGTAGCTCCTGTAGTGGTGCAGCTTCCTCTGCAGTTCCTTCAGCTTGGCCACGTCCTCCTCCGTGTCGCCGCCTAGCCCCAGGGCGTCCCTCTGCGCCCTCAGCCGTATGATGCTGTCCTGGATCTTGTCTATGACGTTCCGGAGTCTGTCGAGCTCCTCGGCATACTCCTCGCCGCTGATCTCACCTCTCTCCCGCTGGCCCTGCTTCTGCTCGACTAGGTTCCTGGTCTCCACCAGTATCTCGGCGGCTTCGTTCGCCTTCTCCCCGATGTCCGTGTACTCGTCCATGAGGTCCTCGGTCTTCTCCATGATCTCCGTGTATAGCTTGCTGAACACCTCGTGGCTGATCTCTCCCCGGTCAGCCATCTCCAGGATCTTCAGCCGCCGGAGCAGGTGCTGGGCGAGCCGGCCCTCCGGCTCCTCTCCGGGGGCAGGCTCGGGGAGCACCGCCTCAAGCTCCTCAGCGGCCTTCTCCTTGTTCTCCTCGTCCCTGAGGTTCTCTCTTAGGACGTCGAAGGGGTCCTCCTCATGCTGCTTGGGCGGCAGCCCTTGGCCACAGTTGATGCATGCATGGCTCCAAGGCACTACGGCGTTGCAGCTGGGGCACGTCAAGTGGTCGTCGGGGAAGGATACCATGGCACAATGTTGTGTAGGGATTCTACGTATAACTTTTCGAGATCGGTGATCCACGTTCGAGAGTAAGAAATATATCCGGCACGTTGTTTTATGGGTTGCAGCGACTGTAGTCTAGAGGTATGATTTCTGCCTGCCACGCAGACGGCCCGGGTTCGATTCCCGGCAGTCGCACCATTTTAATCCTAAGTTAGCAACGCGTCAGTCACATGAAATGATGGTGGTCAGAGCCCACACGTCAACGGAAGCCTTGACTCAGGGTAAGGACAGAGAAACCCTGTTCTTTGTTACGTGGGATGAGAGTTTCTGGGGCGGCGTTTCTGTGTTTGGTGGACGACGTTGTTGTATGTGTTTGGGTCTGGGCGGTGTGGTTTCGGTGGATGGGGCGTCTGTTCACCTTTTCTCGTTTATCTCCCCGGATGGGGGGGTTTGGGTGCGCGGCGGTGGTGATTCTACGACTCGGCTTTTCCCTTATAGTTGGCTACTTACTATAAGCGTTTTTTCTGGTACGCGGCGGCGCCATGATTCAACGACTTGGCATTTCCCTTATAATTGGTTACTTA
>JAEHCT010000103.1 GCA_020697635.1 Candidatus Bathyarchaeota archaeon | reverse complement strand
CATTATGGGCATAGCCCTCACCCTTGGCACGGTTACTAGCCTCATAGGGGTGCGGAGCATGGATCTTGATGCTTACAGGAAGCTCACCATCGAGAGTTCACGGGTAAGGAAGGAACTCATGGAAGCCACCAGGAGCGGGAACCAGAGTAGGATGGCTAAGGTTCAGAAGCGTCAGCAGGACCTGATGGCCCAGCAGAGCAAGATCAGCATGGACAGGATGAAGTCGAGCATGTTCTTCACCATCCCCCTCCTGTTTCTGTGGCGTCCGCTTAGCGAGTTCTTCTCAGGCACCGTCATCGCTTACTTTCCCTTCGTCTTCCCAAGGATCCCCTTGGAGTTCAAGTTCATCCAGTGGTATATCCTCTGCAGCATAAGCTTCAACATCGTCCTGAACAGGGTTTTTGGCTTGAGTTTCGAGATCGACCCAGAGGACTAGGCGTTGAGCGGGCGTGACCTCGTCATCACTGTGGCGGGCCCCCACGGCTCGGGACGCAGCACCCAAGCTATGTTCATAGCAGAGTCCTTCGATCTGCGCTACATCTCTGCTGGCATGGTGTTCCGTGAGCGCGCCGAGGAGCTTGGCCTGTCCCTTGAGGAGATGTCTAGGAAGGCCGCCGAGGACCGGGATTTTGATAACTACCTAGACGCGAGGACCAAGGAGGAGTCCCGGAGGGGGGGAGTGATCATCGACGCCACGCTGTCTGGGTGGATGGCTGAGGACCCTGACCTCAGGATCTATCTCAGCTGCCCCCTGGAGGAGAGGGTTCGACGCATCGCGAAGCGTGAGGGCCGCGACATAGAAGAGGTGGATAGGGAGACCCGTTTCAGGGAGGAGAACGAGCTCAGGCGTTTCAGGGAGTGTTATGGCGTGGACTTGGAGGACCTCAGCGTATACGACCTGGTGGTGAACACGGGGCTCTTCGACGCCGACGGCATCGCGCGAATCCTTAAAAACGTCATAGATGAATACCTGAGTTGCAGGTGATTGTTGTGTCTGCTTTCGATGTGGGGCGGGTCTGCGTTAAGCTGAGGGGGCGCGAGAAGGGATTGGAGTGCGTAGTAGTCGACGTCATCGACAGGAACTACGTGGTGATAGCGGGTCCGGGCGTAAGGAGGAGGAGGGTGAACATGCACCACCTCAGGCCTCTCGACAGGTCCGTCAGCGTCAGCAGAGACGCCTCGGACGAGGACGTGGCGGCGGCCCTCGGCGGCTGAGTCTTCTAGTATATGGGCGTCAGGCTTAGGGACGGATAGCCCGCCGAGTTGTCCTGCTCCAGCGCGTACATGGATGTCTGGGGTTTGACTCCGTCCAGCAGCATGACGCCTCTCTGGTTGTGTACCCTTAGGTGTGTGTGGGCCAGGTTGGACGCGTGCTGCCTAATGGCTTCCTCTCCGGGCCTGGAGAGGAGGACGAGGAGGCCGCCCGTGTTGCGGGCGTACATCGACTCTGTGTCGAGGAAGCTCCTGCTCTGGGTCTCCGGCCATGTCTTGCCGAGGCGGTCCGTGTAGACTATGTTGAGTGTGGGCTGCCCCGTCTCCCGGCAGAGCCTCGAGGCCTCCTCCCTCCATATCCTCTGGCTCATCTTTATGTCGCCCGGGTCGAGGCCTAGGTTCACGGGCGTCTCCTCCTCGGGCAGCGTCGTGGCTATCCTTAGTAGATGGTGCTGCTCCTCGGCGGTTACTCCGTACTGGTGATCGAACCCGGTTATCCAGTTCACGCTCTCGCCGCTCGGCGGCAGGAAGAGGACGCCCCTATGGCTGTTTATGAAGCTGGCACGCAGGGGCCCGACTATGAGCGCCGGCACGATGGGGGCTATGTTCTCTCCCAGCTCGAAGAACACCGTGTCGCCTTTTCTGAAGCCGCCAGTGATCTCGTCTAGTCCAGGGTTCCCCGTGTGGTAGTGTCCGTCATGGTCGGGGTCCGGCCGGTATCTCCTGGGGGGTCCGACTGAGTGGTTCCGGAATATTGGTAGCACGCGGAATCCTCTGTGGAGCGTGAAGGCGTGGAGAGGCCTCTCGATGAGGGTGCCTCTCATCTTGATTATCTCCAGCTCCCTGAAGACGCCGCCATTCAGGGTTTCTCGTCTGAGGGCTATGATGCCGTCTGCCACGAACTCCTCCACGCCGAGGCCGATCTTTTTGGAGCCCGTGGGCATCTCGGTGATCAGCAGCGTGGTGCAGTAGGTCTGGGCCAGTATCTTGCTGAGGATGTGTAAGGTGACGCGGGCGTCTATGGTCTCTGTGAAGGCGTTGCTCAGCGCGGTGAAGCTGTCTATCACCAGCCTCTTGGCGTGGGTCTCCTCTAGATGGCTCGTTATCATCTCGACCAGCACGTCGAGGCCCTCCTCCTTCACCGTGACCACGTCCATCACCTCGAGTCTGCTCCATGTGTCCTTGGCCGTGAGGTCCCTGCCCACCCTCGCCATGTACTCGAGGAAGCTGTGCCTTCCCTCGCCGAGGCTCACGTATAGGCAGTTCTCTCCCTGTGAGGCTCCCCTGTAGAGGAACTCGCCGCTCAGCAGAGTCTTCCCTGTGCCGGGTTTGCCCGCTATGAGGGTCATGCTTCCCCGGGGGAGGCCGCCTTGTAGTGCCTCGTCGAGGCATCTTACCCCGGTCTCGACTCTATGGTTGTTCATCTTTCAGTGCTCCTAGGTTCGACCTGAGCTCTCGGTAGAGCGACTTGGATATGACTCGTTTGATGAGCTCCGCGCTACTTCCCATGGATTCCTGGAGCGCGTCGCTGACCTTGCCGTACCTGAGCGGGCTGGTTTTCCCCGAGATTCTCTGATCCACAAGCGCCGCCCCGGTTCTCCCTAGACACTCCTCGAGGATGTCTTGGGTTATCCTTTCGAGGAGCGCCGAGCCTTTTTCGAGTCTTGTGAAGAGTATGTGGTCCTTGGAGCTTATCTTCTCTGTGAAGCTGTGTTCGTCGAGGCTGATCAGTTCCCCGAGTTGGCACGCGTATATGTGTAGGTTTTTCTGGGTGAGTCGGGGCTCGCCGTTGCCGGGTACCTGTATCAGGAGGATCTCAGAGCCGTTCTCTATCTGGTTTAGAATCTCTTGGAGTCCCTTGTCTTGTGACTGGAGGGACAACGGTTGCCTCCTAGAGGTTCAGCGTTTTTAGGAGGATCTCATTGTGGCCGTTGACCAGTAGGAGGCAGATGAGGTTCAGGAGCTCGATGTCTTCTGTGAACATCGCGGACTCGAAGGGGTTCTCGGATCCTCTGGGCGCCAGCTTCGCTAGTATGAAACGCTTGTTGTCGCTGTTGATGAACAGGATAGGCGTATTGACCTCTACCTTCTTGACTTGATAAATGTAGCTGAGCTCTCTGGCTAGGGGGTTTACCCGGGGGTCGAGAGGGCTGTAGAGCTTTATCTCGACGCCGTTCTCTAGCATCTCGTCGAGGAGCCTGTGGGCGGCGTTGAACAGTATCTCGAGTCCGTCATCGGTAGTGACGATGGTGAGTGACTCCTCGCTCTGTCGGATGATCTCGTTGCATTTGCCTTTGATGTCGAGGTCTTGTTCGAGGAACCAGACTAGCTTCTTCATTGGCCCTGTGTCTTCCTTGTGTTTTTCGTGTATGGTTTCAAGGTGCTTGATGATGGAGTCGAAGTCTGTGGCCTTCTCTTTCGTGATGTTGAGTATTGTGTTGAAGGATTCTCCTGGGTGGCTTGGGACGAACTGCTTTGGGGTTCCCGATATCTCGACTACTAGCCCGTAGTCTATGAGTTTCTTTAGTGTTCCGTATACTTTGGTTCTGGGTACGTCGCAGTTGAGGCTTAGTTTTCTGGCTCCGGCTGTGCCTAGGTTGATGAGGCTTAGGTAAACTTTTGATTCGTACTCGCTGAGGCCGATGTACTCGACTATCTTTGGCCATATGGATATTATGTCGCTGTACTTTTTCTCGTTATTAAACCGTGACTTTTTTTTACGGTTGTACAAGTTAGGTCGTTCCCGGTGGTTTGTTTGGTGGTCATTATATGTAGTTGATGTCCCCTTTCTTCTCTTCTTCCTAGATACACCCTTCGGTCTTGGTCGTTCCTCGCTGAACTTCAAGCAGTTCACCGAACAAAGTGTAACCAAGTCCTACCCTTCGACATTAGCAACTATAATATTGGATATCTGGATGTTAGTCATAATACTTGAAACAACAGAAAAAAAAATAAAAATTAGTATTTTGTGAATACCTTCATCATGGCGCCGACTGCCTTTCCGAGTTCGTCGACGTGACCCATCTCAGCCAGGGACATCTCCATGGCGCCGAGCGTCGCAACAAGGTCGTTCATGGTGTCGTTGCCCATGTGGCCGACTCGAACCGTCTTTCCTCCCAGCTTGCCGAGTCCACCGGCTATGATTACTCCGTACTTCTGGTACATGGTGGTCCTCATCTTTGCGTCGTCCACCCCTTCAGGTATCTTAGGCACCGTGAGGGTGTGGGCGTTGTGTCCCTCCGCGGGGAAGTTCCCCCAGCCCAGCGCCTTGATGCCTGCCTGGAAAGCCTTGCTGAAGACCTCGTGGCGCTTCCATCTCGTCTCGAGCCCTTCCTCGAATATTATCCTCAGGGACTCCAGAATGCCGAGAACTAGGCCGGTTGCAGGTGTGGCGAAGTAGCCTTTCGGGCTGTCCATGATGGGCTTCCAGCGCTTGAGGTTTACGTAGTAGTCGCTGGGTGGGCTCTTACGTTTCTCGACGGTCTGCCATGCCTTGTCGTTGAGGCAGAAAAGGCTGATGCCTGGAGGAGCGCCGAGGGCCTTCTGGCTTCCGGTGAGGCAGTAGTCGATGTTCCACTCGTCCATCTTCAGGGGCATTCCGCCTATTCCGCAGACGCTGTCAACCACGTATAGCGCGTCGGTGTTCTTCCGTAGCTCTCCTATCTTCTTGAGGTCGTTGGCTATGCCGGTGCTGGTGTCGACGTGCTCCACTGTGAAGAGCTTGTACTCGTTGCTGCCGAGCTTCTCCTTGACCATGTTGACGTCGACGGCGTCGCCCCATTCGAACCTGACGCGGTCCACTTCTCCGCCGTGGGTCTCAACGATCTCCTCCCACTTCTCGCCGAAGTAGCCGTTCTCGACGCAGAGCACCTTGTCCCCCCTCTCCATGAGGTTGGCGATGGCGGCCTCCATGCCGAGGGTTCCGCTGCCTGCGAGTAGGAAGGGTGTGCCATCGGTTCCGAATAGTTTTTTCTGCAGTGATAGCGCCTCAGCGTAGCCTTCGACGAACTCGTTGCTGACGTGGCTGAGGATGGGTTTCGCTAAAGCCCTGAGGACCCTGGGCGAGACTATTGTGGGTCCTGGGATCATCAGTAGCTCCCGTTCGTTCTTCAATTAATCCACCGCATTGAAGAAGAGTCTAGGATAATTAACGTTATCTGATAAATCGTTTATGATAATAAAAAATCTCATTTTGGGTAAGGCAGAATTAATATGTGAATAATAGAGGGGGAGTTCAAGAGCCTCATATTTTACGATCTGGATGTGATTACATTCTGAGCCTTACGTGTTGAGGTTCAATAAGGACAATAAGAACAATAATCAAATCGAGGCTATAGGGGGCAGCTAGAGAGCTTTAACGTTTAGTACTTTTAAATTATTCTAAATTTTGACTTATCAATTTTCTATTTTTGGAACTTTTAGTAGGAATAT
>JAEHCT010000102.1 GCA_020697635.1 Candidatus Bathyarchaeota archaeon | reverse complement strand
ACCCGTCCCAGAGGGCGCAGTGGATCTCCTCGCCCAGGTACGCCATGGCGGCCTTGGTGAGGGTCATGTGGTGCTCGTAGCAGATGAGGCCGCCCACCGTGCCTACGCTTGTCTTGAATACCTTGAGGTCGCGGCTGTCCCCCATACCCCAGACGGTGCGCTCCCCGTGGGTAGGCATCAGCTTCCTGTGGCGGCCCAGGAGGGTGCCATCCGCGTCTATGAAGAGGACAGTGTTGTAGAGGGTGTTGCTACCGGGGATGTCGCTCATCTCGGTGCAGCCGACGACGGCCACGATCTCGTTGTCTCTGGCCGCCTGGCACAGTGCCTCGGTGTCGGGGCCGGGGACACTGACCGCGTTCTTCATGTACTCGACCTGGTTAGCACTCCACCTGCTGATGGGGTTGGCGCCCCTCCAGTACGGGTACCCGGGGATGTGGGTCTCGCTGAACACTATGATCTGGGCCTTGCTGCGGGCGGCCTCCTCCATGGCCTTGACGGTTTTCTCGATGGTGGCCTCCTTGTCCATGAAGACGGGGCTCACCTGGGCTACCGCGGCCTTGAGCTTCTCCTGCATGGGTATGGTTTGCCTGCCCGACGTTTAAAACATTGATTGTTATTGATTTATAGACGTTCATGGGGAAAGCTTCAGGTAAATGAAGAAAAAATGGGTGAGGAGAATTACTTCTCCGCTCTTTTCTCCTTACGTTTCTTTCTTTTCTCCTTTCTCTCCTTCTTGGTCAGCGGTTTCTTCTTGGCTGATCTCATACCCAAATCTATCACCACAATGATCATGTCTAGATAGATAATAAAACTATCAAGCGTTGAATAGCCTCAAATCGATATTTTCCTATTGGACAGAGGCAGCGTATACCAGAAGTAGGGTGGGAGCGAAGCCGTTTATCATAGTAGGCTCACGCGTCGGAACAAGGTATGAAGTTCAGACTGGATCTCAGAAAGCTCCTTTTATGTTTAGTCACGCATCGCCTTCTCGATCATATCTTCAAGCACCTTTAAGCTAGCCCTCGAGTAGGATGGAGGCTGAGGGCTTGACTTTCTCCCAGTAGTGGAGGTACAGGTCCCTGACTCACCCGTGGAACCCGGACTCGCCTCAGCCTCCCACTACCTATAATAGAGCATGGCATAACTCCCTTAGTATGGCTCTCAGCATCATACCCCTCACAGGGATACCCATGATCCACGAGGGAGACGACCTCTCAGAGATAATCGCGGAGGCGGCTAAAAACCAGGGCTTACAGCTTCTGGACCGGGACATCTTGGTGGTCACACAGAAGATAGTCTCCAAGGCGGAGGGTAGGAGAGTGAAGCTAGACGAGGTTGAGCCCTCGAGCTTCGCCCGGCACATCGGAGAGACGATGGAGAAGGACCCCCGAGTAGCGGAGGCCGTCCTAAGGGAAACCGCCAGGATAATAGGAATGAAGAGACGAGCCCTGATCGTAGAGACCCGCCACGGCCACGTATGCGCCAACGCCGGCGTCGACTTCTCCAACGTCGAGGACGGCTACATCACGCTGCTCCCCGTGGACCCTGACGCCTCCGCCAGAAAGATAAGGGAAGGGCTGGGGCAGATCACCGGCGTCAAGCCGGCGGTGATCATCACGGATACCTGGGGGCGGGCCTGGCGTCTCGGGCAGGTCGACTTCGCGATAGGCGTCGCAGGCATGTCACCTTTCAGGGACTACCGTGGAGAGCAGGACATGATGGGCCACACACTGCACGCGACCAACATAGCCGTCGTTGACGAGTTGGCGGCAGCCGCCGAGCTTGTGAAGGGGAAGACCGAGGGCGTCCCCGTCGTGCTGATCAGAGGATACGACTACCCTGAGGGGGACGGCCGCGCCTCAGATCTAATAAGGCCTCTCGAGGAGGACCTTTTCCGCTAGGGTGGCTCTTGACTATACCTGTATAGCAACAGTTTTAGCGAGCCGTCCCCGAAATTTGATGATACCTTGAACGACGAAGAGGATGCCATGTCAGCCCGGAAGCGCTCCACCGAGGACGACGAGCTCACTGTAGAGCTTGACGACGACCTCAGACGGTACCTCAGCTTCCTTGAGCGCATCAAGCGCATAAAGAACAAGGAGGAGGCGGCGCTCGCGGCGCTCCGCATCTACAAGAAACTGAACATGCATGACTGGCTCCCCTACGTCTACAGGAGCGGCACCGAGAGGCTCCTCATCGTCGACCACGGCACCCTAAACGACATATTGAGCACCATGTCCGAGTCACGTCTCTACGACGTGGCCAGGGCGACGGCGCTCAAGAGAAAGGTGCTTCGCTCCGCAGACCCGAACCTGGACTTCACTAGCGTCGACAACTGGAGCATCATACTCAGCGAGCTGGAGAACCTGGGCTGGGGTAGGTTCACCAGGGACGGCAAAGAGATAGTAGTGGAGTTCCTAGGCGTACCGCTGACCTTTCTCAGAGGCTATCTCGAGAGCCTCTTCAGGGTGGAGTTCCAGACCCACGTGGTTAAAGGGGGCGAGCTGATCATACTAAGCCCCATCTGAATGTTCGGCGAAGACTCTACAGCCCCGTGCAGGGACACCTCTTGTAGGGGCCGATCACGACGGTCACCTCCGTATACGATATGCCGTCGATGTTCAGCTCCTGCTCCAGGAACTGTTTCAGCGCCTCCATGTCCTTGAAGATGACCTCCACGAACAGATCCACGTTTCCAGTGGTCCTGTAGAGCACCTGGACGTCTGGGTTTCCCTCGAGGTGTCCGACGACGTTCATGAGCTTGTTGGCGTTCACACGCAGCCCGATGAAAGCCTTCACTATACGGCCTAGACGGTGGTAGTCGAGGAGGAGGTTGAACTGCTTGATGATCCCCTCCTCCACCAACCGGTTGACGCGCTTCCGCACGGTGGCATCGCTTACTTCGAGTTCCTTCGCTATAGTGCTGTATGGTTTCCTTGCGTTCTGGCTCAGGGACCTGATTATCCTCAGGTCAAGACGATCTAGTGACATTTTCTCGCTCATTTCCTGTTAAAAGGAGATAGATTTCTTGGTCCTTTTTACTATTTTTGTACAATTTTTTTCGTTCCTTCTTTTAAATATAAAATGAAGAAAAACCTATATATATGTCTCGTTTTACAAACGAACGGTCCTACATCCGTAACTAAAAGGTATGGTTTTCCCATGTATACAATACGGAATCCGTATTTTGGTCATTCCATTATTCATATTAATTCATCCCATTTCATTATTATTGGAATGGAAATGAACTACAACGAGTTTGTAAAACAGGTACCTAGGACCCTGAGGGGGCCTCTATCCGAGAACCTGATAGACATAATCCTTGAAGGCGACGAGAGCCTCGCTATTCCGCCGTCCCTGGCGAAGACCATTCTCCACTACTGGCAGAGAGACCAGCTGGACAGCGAGGCGGGGCTGACCAACCTGCTGAAGGCGACCTTCGAGGCAGACCCGGAGAAAACCCTCAAGGTGATAGACACCTTCGATCTGAAGGAGCTCAGGGTGGCTCTCCAGCCAGCGTAGACGCCCACTGGGAGTAGAGCTGGATGAAGAGCTTCGGGATAGAGTTCGTGCCCATGGAGTTGTTCTGGAAGACCACATACTATACCATGCAGGCCGAGAAGCTGGGCTACGACAGCGTCTGGATCACCGACCACTTCAATAACAGGAACGTGTACGTCAGCCTGGCCTTCATCGCCAACTACACCGACAGGATCAAGATGGGTCCAGGGGTCACCAACCCGTACCTCATACACCCCGTCTACACCGCCCAGAGCGTGGCGTCCCTAAACGAGGTGGCGCCTGGCCGAGTCATTTGCGGTATAGGGGCAGGCGACAGGACGACGCTGGAGATGCTGGGCAAGAAGATGGTGTCCCCGCTACGCGCCATGAGGGAGTCAGTCGAGTTGATCAGGAGCCAGATGGCGAGGGCGAAGAGCGGCTACGGTGGACGTATGTTCACGACGTCGGCTGGCGCCCGTTTCAACTTCAAGGTCAAGGGAGAGGTCCCTATATACATAGGGGCCCAGGGACCCAAGATGCTGGAGCTGGCTGGCAAGATCGGCGACGGCGCCCTGATAAACGCCTCCCACCCGCGTGACATCGAGAGAGCCGTTTCACTGATCAGGGCGGGCGCGGATAAGGCTGGTAGAAGCATGGAAGACATCGACGTCGCCGCGTATACGTCCTTCTCAGTGGCCGACGACAGGAAGAGCGCGAAGAAGAGCGTCGTCCCCGTGGTCGCGTATATTGTTGCAGGGAGTCCTCCCCCGATCCTTGAGCGGCACGGGATACCCGTCGAGAGCGCCGACAAGATAAGGAAAGGT
This sequence comes from Candidatus Bathyarchaeota archaeon, assembly GCA_020697635.1. Classification (GTDB taxonomy): domain Archaea; phylum Thermoproteota; class Bathyarchaeia; order TCS64; family TCS64; genus RBG-16-57-9. Next base: position 1,401 of record JAEHCT010000102.1, on the reverse strand, counting down.
CTCACGGAACGTAACTGGGGGGAGGCCTTCGGCGCGGTCGACAGCGACATGATAGAAGCCTTCTCCATCTGCGGTTCTCCCGACCAGTGCGTGGAGCAGATCGACACGCTGTTCAAGACGGGTATAAACCACTTCATAACGGGGTCCCCGCTGGGGCCCAGCAAGAAGAAGTCCATAAACCTCTTCGGGAACGAGGTCATGCCACACTTCAAAGAGTCCTAGGGCATAGAGCGTCAGGCTCCACCCTTTTTTCACATGAATCGTGACCTCTAGTCCACTTCATAGCCTTTTTTAGCGTTCGATCCCGGTGCTGAGTCTTTCCTCGGTGGTGTTAGCCCACGCTATCCTGAGGGTCGTGTGGTGGAGCTTGACGGGAGAACCCTCAGCGTCAACCAGGTTAGATCCATATGATCATGGTATCCCCAAAGTTAACGAGTTTAAATGTTGGCAACCCCGTGACGGTTCCTGCAGAAACGTGATAAACTCAGTCACCCAACACGTATTCGAGACAGATGAGGATAGGTTACGTTGGGCTCGGTCGGATGGGGCTGAGGATGGTCCGGAGACTGTTGATGAGGCACCAGGTGGTCGCGTACGATGTCGACGAGGAAGCCGTCAGGAAGGCCGGGGCGCTCGGGGCCGAGCCGGCGAAGACCCTCGAGGGGCTCGCGTCAAGGCTCGAAGCCCCCCGGGTCGTCTGGATCATGGTCCCGGCGGGCGACCCCGTGGAGCAGGTGATCCGTAAACTGGAGCCCGGCCTCGACGAGGGAGACATCCTGGTGGATGGGGGTAACAGTCACTACAAGGACTCCGTCAGGAGGGCTGAGCGGCTCGCGGAGAACGGCGTCAGATACCTTGACGTTGGGACCAGCGGCGGCCTGGAGGGGGCCGAGCAGGGCGCCTCCCTGACCATCGGGGGCCCGCGGGACGCCTACGAGGATATTAAGCCCCTGTTAGAGGATGTGGCGAGGGAGGGCGCGCACCTGTACTGTGGGCCCAGCGGCGCCGGCCACTACGTCAAGATGGTTCACAACGGCGTCGAGTACGCCATGCTCCAGTCCATAGGAGAGGGCTTCGAGATGCTTGAGGGCGGTCCCTACGACTTGGACCTCGCCGCCGTCGCGGACGTGTGGAACAACGGCTGCGTCATCCGGTCGTGGATGCTCGGACTGGCAGGGAAAGCCTTCAGGAACGAACCCCGACTGGGATCGCTCAGGGGTCTGGTGGGCGGCGGCGAGACCGGCCGCTGGGCAGTGGAGGCCGCCCTTGAGCAGGAGACTCCGACGCCCGTCATCGTGTTGTCCTTGATGATGAGGTATCGCTCGAGGCAGGCGGACACGTTCGCGGGAAAGGTGGTGGCCGCGATCCGCCGGGAGTTCGGCGGACACCCAGTCAAGACCA
>JAEHCT010000101.1 GCA_020697635.1 Candidatus Bathyarchaeota archaeon | reverse complement strand
ATATATTTTGACTTCTATAGCCGTAAGACACACATGTATGTCAGTATTTACGATTATCAGCTGGTTGAGACAAACCTGTGGAGTGAGAAAACATAACATTTGTGTCGTCCCTTTTACAGCGTTTTCTCTTTTCGCTGCCTCGTTATGGGTAAGCTGGAAATTCTCTACCTTATAAATATCAAAAAGTCTATGTAGTATATTCTTTATCCCATAAACCTGCTTGTTATAGTGCAAGAAATTCAATATGCCTGTTACATGGAACAAGGAACCGGGGTTAGCCACTCCAGTGCTGGTACCACCGGATCCAGCTCCGCTTCTGCCACTCCGGGCGCTCAGTTGCGTATAGCTCAGGGTACCTGTAGTCCAGCACCTCTTCCTCCGAGACCCCCTCCTCGATGAGGCCCCTCATGATCCACCGCACCTCCTTCATCCACTTGAGCTGCCTCTCCACCTCCTCCATGTCGCAGAGGGGCCCGTGGCCGGGCACGATCTTCTCCACATCCATCTTGAGTATCCTCTGGAACGCCTCGATCCACCTGTCTGGGTCCGCCGTAGGGTCCCCGGCCCACGGGAACCGGCCGACGAAGAGGAGGTCACCGGCGAAGAGGGCCCTGTCCTCCGGCACGTATACGACGCTGCTGCAGTCCGTGTGGCCGCCTGTGTGGATGAACTCGACTCCGTCCGTCTCCCAGGTCTCGGTGAAGGTCGTTGTCGGCACCACGATCCTGAGCCCCTCGAAGAGCCACCAACGCTCAGGGGCGTCCCGCCTGTACGTCTCGAGCATCTTCTCGAGGTTCCCGGGGGTCCACTCGTTATCGAGGCTCTTCTCCATCTTCTCCCAGAGCCTCCGGTGGCTGACGATCTCCAGGTCCTCGAACACCATGTTCCCGAAGACGTGGTCGCCGTGGATGTGGGTCAGCAGGAGGTGGCTGAGCGGCTTGTCCGTGACCCTGGGTATCGCCTCCCTGAACCTCCTGGCGCTGCCCGGGTACTGGGCGTCCACCACCAGCACCCTGTCGTCGAGCCTAATTATCCCCACGTTTCCGCCGGTCTCGCCGTCCCAGTTAGCGTACACCCTGTCAGAAACCTTGCTAAGCTTCATACAAGAATCAAGGGATAGTGGGCTATACGATTTAAAAGAGTTGGCGGAGGCTACGAGACGTAGAAGTCTCCTTCGACTGAGGCGTACTGCTCCTCAACCATGGCCCTCAGCCCCTCCAGCAGGTCAGGGTGGAGCTTCGCCACGTCAAGAAGGCTAAGTATTCCTATTAGCTTCATCACCCCGTCATCCCGCTCCATGATAGGAAGCTTCTTGATCCTCTGTATCAGCATGAGCTCGACGGCCTTCTCCAGCGGCTCATCGGGGCCCACTACTATCACGGGCTCAGACATGACGTCGCACACCGGCGTCTCGGCGGGGTCCAACCCGCTGCACACTATCCTCTGGACGATATCCCTCTCCGTTATAATCCCCTTGAGGCCGTCGTCGGCCACAACTAGCAGGCTGCTTATACCGAACTTTGTCATCCTCCTCGCGGCGTTCCTGACCGACTGCTTGTAGTCGATCGTCACTACCTGTGGGGTCATTACTTCCCGGACAGTAAGTACCAAACCTAATCATGGTCACGGTCGACGCGACGCCTAAAGCGATTATGGAGTGTTAATAAATGACAGAAAAGCAGGCTAGTGCCTGGTTTTCAGCACCCTCATGCCTTTCGGCAGCTTCTCGGAGGCGTACCTCAGTATGAGGGCAGGCGACTCCTCCCTCCACCTGAGCAGGTACGCCCTCACCTCCTCTGGGTGCCTCTTCGAGGCCTCCTTGAGCATCCAGCCCACGCTCTTCTGGACCATGTCGTCGCCGTCCGTCATCAGCCTGTCGGCCACCCTGAACACGTCGCCGAGCATCTCGCCTCTCCGAGCCAACGGGACCAGACTCACGGCTGCGGCTCTCCGCCTCCACCTGTTGTCTGAGCCAGTCCACTCCAGAAGCCTCTCCGCCAGACCCGGGTCCTTCTTCACCGCCTCGGCGATTATCTTGGTGCAAAGGTGGTCCGTGGTGGCCCAGTTGGTGAGATGCTCCACCCAGCCGTCGAAGACCGGGAAGTGGCTTGGCTCAAGCCGCCTGCTGAACCTCTCGAGCATCCTGAGGGCAACGGAGCTATAGCTGAGGTTCCTGTGGCTCATCAGCTCCCCGGTGAGGCTCATCGCCCTTTCCAGGTCCCCCTTCACCTCGGGGTAGTACTTCCTCGCTATGTCCATGGACTGCTGGCTGGTCAGGCCGTGGGTCTCTATGGGCTCACGAAAGTACCTCCTCAGCTGAGCCTCCTTCTCGGGGTCGCTGGAATCCCTGATCTCTGCCATCATCCTCTCGGCGAGATCACTCAAACGCCTCACCTATGGGGACCGTGGTCAGCTGCATGGCCGAGTCTTTCTTGGATATAATCACGGTCTTGACCCACGCGGGGTCCTCCTCCGGGTGGTCTAGCCTATAGTGGGCGCCCCTGCTCTCACGCCTCATCATTGCGGCCCTGACGATCATCTCCGCCGCGTCCAGCGCCATGGGTATCTCCAGGGCTGAGATCATCTGCCTCCCGGGCAGGACCATAAGCCTCCGCGTCGAGTCCCTGAGATCCTGTATCTTCTCGAAGGCCTCGACGAGCATCTCGCTGTCCCTGATCACCCCCGCCTTCTCCCACATGGTCTCCCTGAGCACACCCATCATGGATCTAGGCGTGTAGCCCGTCTCCCGTCTCGCGAGCCCCTCGTAGCGCTTTACGTCTTCCTCGACCAGTTCCTCGACTTCCTCGTGGCTCACCTTCTCCGCGTACTCGGCCGCCCTAGCCGCGGCCCTCGCCCCGAAGACGGTCACGTCCGTGAGGGCGTTGCCGCCGTGCCTGTTGGCGCCGTGCACCCCGCCCACGACCTCGCCTGCGGCGAAGAGCCCCTCCACATCCGTCTCGCCCCACGTGTTAGCCACCACGCCCCCCATGGTGAAGTGTGTGAGGGGCGCCACCCTGAAGGGCCGCTCGTGTGCCTGCAGCCTGTTCACGAAGAACTCGTAGCTGCCCATGCCGAAGGAGTCCCCCGGCTTGCTCCTCCTGACCACCTCACGGCCGTCCACGAGGACCGCTCCGTCAACCCCCTCGCCCTTCACTATCTCCAGCATCATCGCCCTCGAAAGGAGGTCCCGGCTCCTCGCTATGTAGGGCCGTTCGGTGACGTTATGCTTCTCCGGGATGTCCTCGCCGAGCACGTTCATGATCTTGCCTTCCTCGATGACGGGGCCGTCCACGAGGAGCGGCGGCGCCCCGGGTTCTGCAAGGGCGAGGGGGAAGAACTGGACGAACTCCATGTCCCTGAGCCGGGCGCCGGCGTGGTATGCGAGGCTGTACCCGTCGCCCGTGGTCCTGAGCGGGCAGTCAGTGCGCTTGTAGAGGGCGCCTGCGCCGCCGGTCGCCAGTATGACGGCCTTGCATTGGTAGACCACGGGCTGCTTCTCGTCGCCGTGGTAACCGACTGCCCCCACGACCCTCCCCTCCTTCTTGAGCAGCCGCGTGACGATGGTGTTCTCCACGAACTCGACGCCCAGCTTCCTCAGGTAGTCCACCATGGGCAGGGTGATGCCTTGGCCTAGCCTGGTGTCCTCGTCGCCGACGCTTATTCCTCCGCGGCGCACGTTGACCACCAGCCCGTATTTCTCCAGCTCAAGGACGCGTCCGCCGCCCTCCTCCGTCAACACATCCACTAGCTTCGGGTCGTTGACGCCCTTCCCGACGCCGAGGGTCCGCTCCCGGTGCTCCCCGGGCGTCATGCCTCCCACCGCCGCTAGGTAGCCGCTGCCCGCGACTATGGTGCAGTTGTTGTAGCCGGCGGGGGCCTTGGAGACCAGTAATACGTGCGCACCCTTCTCATGAGCCTCCACGGCGGCCCTCAGGCCGGCGCCGCCCGTGCCTATGATGAGTATGTCCGATGTGAAACGAAGAGCCATGACGGTAGAATATGGGGAGCAACCGTATTTGAGTTACTCCTCGGCCAGGTACACCCTCTCCAGGCAGAGCTCCTCGGCGCTCTCACGGGTCACCACCGGCTCCACCCTGAGTCCATCGTCGAAGTGGCTAAGGGTGTACTGGATGCTGGGAAGGGTCAGGTTGCCGCAGAGCCCGTTCAGGAACATGCCGCAGTCCACGCCCACCTCCAGGAACGCCTCGTAGAAGGGGCACCTCCTTATTAGGAAGGTGACGCTCCCCTCGTCTCGCCTGTGCTCGGTTATCTCGGCGCCGGCGTCGGCCATGAACCTGCGGTAAACCTCGGCGCCCACGTCGAGGGCGCCAATGCCCTCGGGGAGCGTCCTCCTCATCTCCCGGGCCACTAATGCGCCCTGCCTCTTCGCGGCCGCGTCGAGCATCCTCAGAGCCTCGTCTGTACCCTGCTCCTCGATGACCTCCATTATGTACGCGATCTGCAGCACGTAGGCACGCCTGACGCCCTCGAACATACAGCCTTACACCCGACGGCCCGGCTTTAAATCCTTTGAAAACCCCTAAATCCGTATCAGGGATAGTTGTCACCATGAGAGGGCGCTCCATCGTCGAGGTGCTGGCCGTTTTCTCGTGTTTTCAGGTGATCATCATCCTTCTGCCGGGGGTCTCGGGCCTGATCCGTTGGGAGCAGCGGGTGCTCGGTTGGAGCTACTTCACGGGCTTCCTGACGGTGCTGCTGCCCACCCTGGTCATGGTCCTCCAGAAGCGCGAGTTCGAGCTCTACGGCTTGACGCTGAGGAGATGGGAGACCAGCCTGGACGTGGGGCTGAAGGGGTACCTCTACCTCGTCGCGCCCCAGATGCTCATCACGCTGCTGTCATCTAAGGGAGCCGCCTACCGTTACGTGGACGGCTCCCTCGTCCTCTCGGTCTCGATCTTCGTGATGCTTTTCCTGCTCCTCAGGCGCCTCACCGGGAAGAAGTATAAGCCGTTCTCCTCTACTAGAGCCCGTCTGCTCGTGGCCGTCTTGCTATTATCGATCCCATTACTCGTTGGAGGGGTGTATGGGAGGCTGACGTTGAAGGTATTCTCCACCATCTTTTGGCAGCTGGTCTTCGGCGGCTTCGGTGAGGAGCTCTTCTACCGCGGCTACGTCCAGTCCACCGTGAACGAGGAGTATGGGCGGCCTTGGAGCTTCGAGGGCGTGGCCTTCGGGCCAGGTCTCTTGGTCTCCTCCGCCCTATACGGGCTGGACAGGGCTTTGAACACGGTTCGGCCGTGGCGGGGCGTCTATACCGTGTCGTGGAGCTGGGGTTTCTTCGCTTTCAGCGTCGGCGTCTTCTACGGCTTCATCCGGGAGCGCACCGGCGACGTAGTCGGTTCAGGGGTCGCCAACGGCCTAGTCGACTCGGTGGGGGAGGCCTTCAACAAGGTATTCGGGCGGTAGCGTAGCTGGCTATGTTGTAGGTGGTGGGTTGCTACACAGACCACGATTTAACGCTAGACCTGCTCAAAAATGACGGTACTAGACTTGGATGCCGTAGGCACATCAGAGCAGATGCTGTCACACCTGGATAAGTTCAAGAGCATCTTCCAGGGGGTCGTGAAGAAGTACAGGGTGATCTACGTCGGCTACGTGTTCAGCCTTGCCACGTTCTTCGCCACCGTCTACCTCGGCTACTTCGAGGCGCCTTGGCTGCGTGAACTGTTCGAGACATACTACCTTGAGCAGCTGATATTCGCCACCATGGTGTTCAGCGTCTTCATGCTCGTCTACTTCG
>JAEHCT010000100.1 GCA_020697635.1 Candidatus Bathyarchaeota archaeon | reverse complement strand
CAGGCTCGCCACCCAGACCTGCGTGTTCCCCCTCTACGAGGTCGAGAACACGGAAGGCAGGCCCGTGTGGAAGCTGAGCGGCCCCAGCGCCGCCATAGCGCGTAGGCCGGAGAGCAAGAAGCCGGTGGAGGAGTACCTGAAGACTCAGGGTAGGTTCCGCCACCTGTTCAGGCCCAAGCTCAACGAGGAGCTGCTGAAGGCCATCCAAGACGGCGTCGACCGCCGCTGGGAGCTCCTGCTGGAGAAGTGCTCTTAAACTCTTCTTTTTCCTTTAAGGGAAAACGGTATATAGAGTCCTACTTTTCTTCATTTGATCAAGATGCCGGAGTTTGGTCACCCGTTCAGCGGCTTGGCCGCGGAGAGGAAGCTCACCCACGAGGAGCTCGTCAGGGCGATAAGGTTCATGGTCTCGGCGGAGTACGAAGCCATACAGCTTTACATGCAGCTGGCCGAGTCCACGGACCACGACCTGGCGAAGAAGGTGCTCGTGGACGTAGCGGACGAGGAGAGGGTGCACGCAGGGGAGTTCCTGAGGCTCCTCTACGAGCTGGCCCCCGAGGAGAAGGACTTCTACATCGAGGGCTTCGAGGAAGTAGAGGAACTCATGGAGAAGTAGCCACCCACTTTTTTCATGTTCTCGTGTTCACCCAGTATGATTTTTCCCACGGCTCAGGCGGGCCAGGCCTAACCTCGAACAGCGGGTGAGGCATCACGGTGGTGACGCCGAGGTTCTCGCGGTGCTTGTCGGGTTCTCGTTTGACGAGTCTCTCTTGCAGTATCTTGAGCTCGTACTCTAGCTGCCCGCTGTTCAGCCCTATCCTATCAACCGAGTCGTTGGGATGCAGTATCTTGGAGTAATTATAGCTGTAGCCTCTTCTCTGGCTCTCATTGAATACCTCCACGAGGTAGTACCCTATAGCGTGTAGCGGGGTTCTGTGCTCCTTGAAGCGGTCTAGCTGGGGGTGGTTCCTCCAGCCTTTGGTTTCCCCCTGCAGAACCTTCTGGGCGAGCAGGGCTTCGCGCCACTGGGCTCCGAGGCCCTTCCAGTCAAGGTAGCGGGGATGGATCGACCATATTCGCATGGCGTCAGCAAGATTACCCACCCGCACCAGTATTTAGACGCTCTTCCCCTTGTGGCCGAGTAGCCGCCAAGGCCGAGAACGTCTGCGCCCCCGTTCCCCTACAATTTTTTTCTCAAAACCTGCAAGGTCAAGGGGTTCTTGGCTCCACCTCTACCGCGACCTCGTTCCTCCGCATGAACCAGGGCTTGAACGGGCCGTCGTACCTCATCGAGAAAACCTCTCCCTTTATCCTGATGCCTTCCCTCTCCATTTCATCTAACAGCTCCCTGGTTTTAGAGCTGAAATTAGACTGTGTCCATCTTCCGGAGAACCTCAGCGCAGCGACGAGCCTCTCAGGCACCTTCACTATCTTAACTCGCTCGTCCGACGGCTCCGGGGTTGTCTCCACCGTGTACTTGTCTGGCATCACGAAGGCGATCGACGTATCGTCCGACAGCACAGGCGCGGTCATGGCGATTCGCTCGGAGATCACGGGAGCCGTCATGGCGATCTTCGTCTTCTTGACGTTGGCGCCGGAGATGAACCGAAAGAGTATGTTGAACCCGCCGTCGGCGTAGCCCTCAACCTTGGCGACAACGATCTCCGGGTACCTTCTTATCTCGACTCTACCAATAGTCTCCACTACAAGGTACTTGGCCTGCTCAACCATGTGAAGACATGAAAACGGCCAGTGAAAGCCTTTACTAAACACTTGTTTACCGGACGCCGCACGCTGGACGCGAGTAGGTCGGTTTTATTACGCTGAACACTTCTCTTTATGAAGATATGTCCAACTACAGCCCGACCCGTGACACCCTGGCGAAGCGGATAGCGGGCGAGATAGTGTTGTCGCCTAGCCCGGGGAAGACCATGCGTAAGTGGAGGGGGCTCCTCGGGGTCACACAGATAGAGTTGGCGGGCATACTGGAGCTGTCGCCTTCAGTGGTCAGCGACTACGAGACGGGGCGCCGACGCAGCCCGGGCAGCGGCTTCATCAAACGGTACGTTGGGGCGCTGCTGGACATCGACGAGTCGAAGGGTGGCCAGTACATCAGGCAGCTATCACGCATCACCCTCGACCCCAGCGACATGTTCATCGACATCCGGGAGTTCATGGCCCCCGTGAGCGTCGCGGAGATAGTGGAGGCCGTCGAGGGGACGGTCTACGCTGGGCATGAGCGGCTGGGCCAGAACGTGTTCGGGTACACCATCGTGGATAGCATCAAGGCGATACAGATGCTCAGCGGCCTCGACTTCTACAGGATCTTCGGCACCACCAGCGAGAGGGCGTTGGTGTTCAGCGGCGTCAGCCGGGGCAGGTCGCCCATGATCGCCGTGAAGATCAGCCCCTTCAAGCCCAGGGTCATCGTGCTCCACGGTTTGACGGGGGAGCTGGACCCGCTGGCGATCCAGCTGGCGACCCACGAGGGCATACCGCTGGCGGTGTCGGGGCTGGAGACCGAGGACGAGCTTGTTGAGGTGCTGGTGGACCTTTACGAGAGCACCGGGTAGCTGAGGCCTTCTTGAGGCGTCGTCTGTCTCCGGTGCACAAGTTTTGCCTTGTTTAGGGCCGGCTTCACGCCGTCCCCCTTTACTCGTACCTGAGGGCGTCGACGGGGTTCATGCCGGCGGCTCTCCACGCCGGGTAGAGGCCGGCGAGGACGGAGGTTATCATGGCGAACCCGACGACGGCTAAGCCGAGGACTGGCGACGTGGAGACGGGGAGCCCAATGTAGTCGCCGACGATCCTGCCGAGCAGGAACCCAAAGGCTGCGCCTATGACGCCGCCCATGATGCCCGTTATGGTGGCTTCGCTGAGGAAGAGGTAGAGGACGTCGCTGCTCTTGCCGCCTATGGCCTTGAGGATGCCTATCTCGCGTGTCCGCTCCATGACGCTTATGGTCATGGTGTTGACGATGCCTACCCCCGCCACTATGAGGCTGATGGCCGCTATGCCGCCGAGCACCGCCTCGAGGGTGCCCAGTACCTGGCCCACCTGCTCTTGGACCATCTCGAAGCTCATGACCATGATGTCGTCGCCGAACTCGTCCTCGATGTGCTCCACGACGGCGTCAACGTTATCGACGGTGTCCACGGTGAGGGCGACGTAGTCGACGCTGCTGCCTGACTCGAAGATCTGCTGGGCCTCCCTGAAGGGGATGACGACGCTGTTGTCGTCCTCGCTGCCGAAGGTGCCTCCCACCTCCTCCATGACGCCGACGACCCTTAGGGTCACCTTCTTCTCCTGGCTCCTGACCATGAAGGTGAGGGTGATCCTGTCCCCGACCTCGTAGGCGGGCTTATCCAGGTCCGGGGGGTTGGCGACGATGTGGCCTAGGACGACGGCGGCCTTGTCGCTCTGGACGAGGGCCCTGCCGTCAGCCATCTCATAGTAGTTGAATATGTCGAAGTAGATGGGCTCGGCGCCGAAGACGTTGCAGACATAGATCTCGCCGCGTACGTTGTAGCTCGCGAGCTTGCTGCCGACGATGGGGCTCAGGTACCTGACGTGGGGCGTCTTCTCCAGGATCTGGATGTCGCGCCAGTTGAAGGCCTCTCCGACGAGTCCGCGGCCCGGCTGGACCCTGAAGGGTACGACCATGACGTTGTTGGACCCGAACATCTCGAGCTGGCCGCCCACCTCCTCGGTGAGGCCCTGGGTTATGCTTACGAGGCCCGTGACGGCGGCGATGCCTATGAGTATGCCTAGGACGTTGAGGCCGAGCCTGAACTTGCGCTCGTTGAGGCCGTTTACGGCGGTGACGAGGATGTCCCAGAGCTTCAACTCAGGGAGAAATGCGTAGAGTGGGATATAAACGGGATGTTAATGCCTAGTGGAAGATATGCCTAGCATCAGCCTTCTGCGATCTCCCGGGTCCACGCCTCGATCTGTGTCCAGTCGCGGAAGTCGTAGGGCTTACTGGTGTCGACGCCCTTCTCTTGGAGTTCCTTCTTGGCGACGTTGAGCATGATGTTGCCGAAGAGGCCGTGGCTCTTTGTGAAGTCGTATAATCCGCCGAAGAGCCCGAAGATGACGGGGCTCAGGCCGTTCTTCTCGGCGACCCTGACAAGGAAGTCCTGCCTCCCCTGTTCTCTGAGCTCCTCGTCTCCGCCTGCCCCGCAGCTGACGAAGAGGGCTGTCCGTCTCTCTCTGAGGGAGACGCTGTTCTTCTTGAGGTAGCGGGTGGCTTCCTTGGTCCATCTGCCCGCGCTTATGCCGCTGCCGACTATGACGAGGTCGTAGGCGTCCGGGCTGGGCGGACGGTCCTTGGCGTCGACCACGTCGACCGTGTAGTCTTCACGTCTTAGGGTGTCGCCGATCCTCTCGGCGACCCCCGCGGTGCCTCCCCAGCGGGTACCGTAGACGACTAGCGCCTTCAACTCTGTTCAAGTTGAAACAGCCGAGGCCTGTTTAAAGAGGTTCTTCGCTTACGCTTGGCTAGTCTACCGTCTCTTGTTCCTCGAACTTAGCGATGTACTCTGGCGGTAGCCCCAGGGACTTGGCTCCGTCCACCATGTACCGTAGGTAACGCTCCGTCGGTTTGAAGGGGCCGCGGGGGTTGGTGGTGCGGTAGACGTGGGCGAGCATGGGCTCCCCCGCCTCGGAGACCACCATTATGGGGTGCCTGTAGTAGGTTCCCTGTGGGATTCCCTCGATGGTGTCGAGGTGCTCCATCTCGTCTGGCGGTATCTCGTAGACGGCCCCCCTGACGAGCCTGTTGAGGGCGGGTTCGATGCCTGTGACGCCTCCCCGGTAGTTCTTGCTATAGTAGTTGAACTGGACCTCCCAGTTGGGTATCAACGCCTTGCAGACGAACTTCGCCGAGGGCGCGTGCTTCCTCAGGTTGTCGATGTCCATGAAGCTGCCGTAGGTGAAGTACAGCATGGTGCAATGGACTCCACGTGTTCAGAAAAGACTTTTGATACATTTAGAATGATTAGAAAGTTTTAGCTGTGATTAAAAATAGTTAAATTCACACAAATATTTATAGCCTCTGCCCCCATAAAAGTGGGATGCCATATAGCTTCAACTTCGACCTGACGAATATATCACAGTCTTTCTTCAAGGAGTTAGCGACCATGACCCAGAGCATGGAGCTCCATCTCAAGGTGGGGGATGTAGCCCGATACATTGTGAAGAAGTTCAACGTAGACGAACTGACCGGCCTTAACGTCACCGACTCCATAACCCTCATCGAGGATCTTCTCACCATCCAGACTAGGAACCTCGTTGAGAGCGACGAGTTCGATAAGGCGGAGAGTAAGACGCTGCTGTTACCCCACTGTTCCCGGAAATATATGGATCACAGGTGTAAGGCGTCTTTCGAGGCGGGTTCCCCCTCATTTGTCTGCGCCCACTGCAGCGAAGACTGTCTCGTCAACCAGGCCGTAACCCGGGGCGAGGAAATGGGCTACGATGTCTACGTGTTACCAGGCGGCTCCTGTATAACAAAGATATTCCGGGAAAACAACTACGACGCGATAGTTGGGGTCGCTTGCGGCGACGAAATCAAGCTATCCTACCAGATACTTAACGAGATAGAAAAGCCCATCAAGGCGCTTAGCCTCCTGAAGAATGGGTGCGCGGGTACCACGTTCAACATGAAGAGCCTCGAAAGGCTCCTATAATAGGCTCAGCGGCCAGTGTTTTCTAAGGTTTTCAGCTACCTCGTCCAGCCTCTTCTGATCCATATGGTTTACCGTACCCT
>JAEHCT010000099.1 GCA_020697635.1 Candidatus Bathyarchaeota archaeon | reverse complement strand
TAGGCCTTCTTCTTTTCCAAGAACTCCCCTATTATGGGGTCGACGTTGGACCAGTCGCGTCCTTCCTCGAAGTCGTCCCGGTCTTTCTCAGATGTAGGAACGGTGTCGAACTCGCAGTGGTCGTGGCCGAGGATCATACACATGGTGTGTATCATCTTCTCGTCCGGGTCGGCGGCCATCACCTTCCCCGGGTCGATGAGGCAATACATGGCTCCTATCTCTGGCTCACCGTACTCCAGCATGATCTTACCCAGCTCGCATAGCGGCGGCTTCCCCTCGCGTCTCTCCCAGAACCCGTACTTGGGCAGGCTCTGGTGTCCCTGCCTCGTACGCTCGGCGACGTACTCGCTGTAAAGCTTGATGGAGTCGAGGACCAGCTGCTTCCCCTCGTCCCAACCGAACCTGTCTATGAGGGTCTTGGCGTAGGATAGGTGCAGTAGGGCGAGTCTATGCGTGGTCACCTTGACCTCGTTCTCGGCCTCAGATAACGGAACCATCTCTTCGGTCATGTAAGGTCAGGAAAAGGGTTGAGTTAAAAAGTATAAGGCGTTCCCTAGAGAGTGACTGTGAAGCCGATCTCCGGGTAGTCTTCCAGCTTCGCGTCTCCGTCGTCGCCTGCAACTATCTCCAGCGACTCTATCTTCAACGTGTCCTTGATGTCGGCCGAACCCATCTTTAGCGCCTCCGCGTTGTCCCCTGACGCGTAGAGCTTCACGCTCTTCATGGAGGCGTTCAGGCTCACGCCTCTCCTGTTCTTCTCGCGGCGTATGTCGCTGATGGCGGCTATGACTATGTCCCCGGCTTTCTCGGCTTCCTCGTCGACCATGGCCTCGTCGTACTCGGGCCACGCCGAGAGGTTTATGCTGGAATCGGGGTCGTACATGGTCCGCCATATCTCCTCGGTGATATGGGGCGTAATCGGGGCCATTAGCTTGATCATCCGCTCCACCGTGTAGTGGAGTGTCTGCTGGGCCGCCTTCTTCCCGTCTCCGTCGCCGTAGAGCCTCGTCTTCGCGGCCTCCAGGTAGTGGTCGCAGAAGACGTGCCAGATGAAGTTCCTGGCCGCCTCTGAGGCGTTCATGAAGTCGCAGTCCTCCATGGCCTCTGTCGCGCGCTTCACCGTCTTCTGGAGCTTGGAGACTATCCACCTATCCAGAAGCGTGGGTTCGACCCTGTTAGCCGGGTCGTAGCCTTCCAGCCTCATGCCGGTGAACCTGCAGGCGTTCCAGAGCTTCCTCATGAACCTCCAGCCGTACTCAACGTCCTCCCACCTGAACGGTATGTCTGTGCCTGTGCCTCCGCCGGCGGCCGCCCACTGCCTGGGCGCGTCCGCGCCGTACTTGGGGAACACCTCCGGCGTGGAGACGTAGTTTCCTAGGCTCTTGCTCATCTTCCGTCCGTCGCCGCCGAGGACCATGCCGTTGATGAGGACGCTGTCGTAGGCCGTCTCGTCGAAGAGCGATAGGTGCCTCACCATGAGGTAGTACGCCCATGTACGTATGATGTCTTGGCCGCTGGGGTGGACGCTGGCGGGGAACTGCCTCCGCCAGTTGGGTCTGTCCGGCCAGCCGGCGTGGATGGCGCACGTCAAGCTGCTGTCGAACCAAGTGTCCATGACGTCGGTGTCTGGGGTGAACTCGGTTCCGCCGCACTCACAGACGTCGTCGATGTTGGTTACCTTGGGGTCCACGGGCAGCTCCTCGGGTTTGGCGAGCCTTATCTTGCCGCAGCTAGTGCAGTACCAGGCGGGGACGGGGGTGGCGAACACGCGCTGCCTGCTAAGCACCCAGTCCCAGTCCAGGCCCGTGGCCCAGTCGATGAGCCTCTGCCTCATCCAGTCGGGGTACCACGTTATACGTTTAGCCGTCTCGACCACCTTGTCCGTGAGGCTGATGGTGCGCATGAACCACTGCCTCGCCGTGACCACCTCTATGGGGGTGTCGCAGCGCCAGCAAAGCCCCACCTCCTGGTCCAGGTCGTGCTCCTCCTTGATGAGCCCGTCCTCCCGCATGTCATTCACCAAGGCCTCCTGGCCCTCCTCGATGGGCATCCCGGCGTACTTGCCTGCTACCTCCAGGAGTGTTCCCTTTCCGTCGATTAGGCGCACGACCGGGAGGTTGAACCGTGCCACGGCGACGACGTCGGCTTTGTCGCCGTAGGTGCATATCATCATGGCGCCGGTACCGAACTCGGGGTCCACCTCGTCGTTGGCTATTATGGGGACCTCCTGGCTGAACACAGGCACCTCGGCCTTTCCGCCGATGAGGTGCCTGTACCGCTCGTCACTTGGATGGACGCCGAGGGCTACGCACGCGGGCAGGTACACGGGCCTCGTGGTGGCTATCAGCACCTCCCCGTCTTCGGTGAAGAACGGGATGGTGTATATCTTGCCCCGCTTGGTCTCGTGCTCTACCTCGGCGTCCGCGATGGCTGTCTCGCAGCGGGGGCACCAGTTGATGGGGTGCTCCCCCTTGTAGATCATGTCCTTATCGTAGAGCAGGAGGAAGCTGAGCTGTATCTTCCTCAGGTACTCGGGCTCCATGGTCCTGTACTCGGTGGTCCAGTCGATGCTGCAGCCCATCCTTATGACGGCTGTCTTCATGATGCCGATGTACTGCTCGATCCACTCCTCACACATCCTGCGGAACACGTCGGGGGGGACGTCGCTCTTCTTGACGCCCTTCGCCTTCTCCACCGCGACCTCCGTGGGCAGCCCGTGGCAGTCCCACCCCTGAGGGAAAAGGACGTTGTAGCCGCGCATCCGCTTGTATCTGGCCCTCATGTCGAAGTAGGTCCAGTTCAGGAAGTTGCCCATGTGGAAGTCGCCGCTCGGGTAGGGCGGGGGTGTATCGATGCTGTAGACCGGCCGGCTGTCGTCGTCCCAGTCGTACCTGTGGGTTCCCTCTGTCTCCCACTGCCTCTGCCACTTCTCCTCCATCTGGAGGAAGTCCATCTTTCGCGGTAGCACGTTCATCTCGTCTCGTCCCCTGTCTCCATAATCTGCGGACCAAGCGCCCTAGATAGGCTGAATCTGTCTGCTGCTTTCTTTAAAAGGTTGTCCGCTGCGGTCTGACCTCTAGGCGTGTCCGGGTCTTCAGGTGATCCCCGCCGGGGGATCGACAAAACAATACCCCATTTGCCATTCCTCAGACAACGAATCTATCAGGGAGGTTGGATAAAAGCTTTCAGATTCTAGAGTCATACGTCGAGCCGTAGAGGCTCATCGTTCTTCCGGGGTCCCTGGATCACGAGCTGTTCACCGAGAGTAGCCTTCATGCCGTCCACCGCTGCTATGACAGGTATCCCCGTCTCCTCCTGAAGATATCTTGCCTCCGCGGCCGGGTCGGCGTCTAGCATCCTCCACCCGAAGTGGGTGATTATTGCCGAGGCGGGCCTGGCCTCGCTGAGCAGCTTCAAAGCGTCGTCTGTGCAGAGGTGCATCTTTAATGGGTTACCTCTCGGCCATATGACGCAGAGTATCAGCAGCCGTTGTCTCTCATGCTGCTCACAGATGCCGTCGAAGTACCCCGTGTCGCACGTGTAGCCGACGGAGCCGACGCCTGGGGCGTTGAACCTGACGCCGGTGGAGGCGGGGTCGGAGTGGACGGCTTTGGTCGCTGTGAACTCGACGTCGTTCACGCGGAACCCGGTGCTTGGCTCCAGCTCGACGAGTTCACCAACCAGGCCCTTATGGTAGTCGGAGACGCACGGACCAAGGCCGCCGACTCCCCGTGTCACGCTCCTCGGCGCCGCGAGTAGCCCCTTCCTGCTCCGTGTGCCGTCCGTCATCGCCTCTATGAAGACCTCGGCGTCCGTGTAGTGGTCGGGGTGGCAGTGGGTTACCACGAGGCCGTCCAACTTCCGGGGGCTGAGCCCCGCCCAGTTGGAGAACACGAGGGCGCCGGGCCCAGGGTCTATGTGGACCTGCGTATCGCCGTGGATCATCCTTATGCCTGCGGTGCGCCTCCTCTGGGTGGTCATGACGAACCTGCCGCCACCCGTGCCCAGGAAGTGCAACTCCAGGGGCTTCAGGGTCCACACCTTCTTCTCAGCACCCTCCCCGCGAGGGCCCCCGTGTGCTCCCCGTCACTGATGGTGACTTCTCCGTTGACGACCACGTAGGGGATGCCCTCGGGGTACTGGTGGGGATCGCTGAACGTCGCCCTGTCCTTGACGGCCGCCGCGTCAAAGACCACCATGTCCGCCGCCATCCCCACCCTGAGCAGTCCGCGGTCCTGGAGCCCAAGCCGCTGGGCGGGCATGCTCGTCATACGTCTTATCGCCTCCTCGTAGGTGAAAAGCCGTCGCTCCCTCGCGTAGAGCCTGAGGTACCGTGGGAAGGCCCCGTAGCAGCGCGGGTGGGGCTTGCCTTCGCCGAGCCTCCCGTAGGGCGCGTGGCTCCAGCCGTCGCTGCAGGGCATCACAGACGGGTGCTTCACCAGCGTATCCACATCCTCCTCGACGCCCCAAAAGGTGACGTTCATGGCCTCGCCGTTCTCCTCTATGAGGAGGCTACACAGCGCATCCACGACAGACACCCCGCGTGCCTCGGCTACCTCTGCCACGGTCATCCCCTCATACTGTTTATTGGCCTCCGACTTCACGAACGTGACCAAGACCTTAGTGAAGTCTCTCCCCTTCTTGTCCCCGGCCTCGGAATACTCCTTCTCTAGCCTGCGCCTGACCTCCGGATCATTGAGCCTCCTGAGCATCTTCCCCACTCCTCCCTCGTGCGCCCAGTCGGGTATGACTTGGGACAACAGGCTCGATCCGGCCGTGTAGGGGTATATGTCCGCGGTGATGTCGAGGCCCCAGGCCCTCGCGTCGTCAAGCGCCTTCAGCGTCGTCTCCTCGTGTCTGCCTGACAACGGCTTGTGGGACGCGCATGAGCTGCCCAGGTGTGACACCTGCATGGGCACATTCGCCTTATGCCCGAGGTCGATGGTGTCTTTCAGGTTCTCGATGTTACTGCGCATGTGAGTCGAGTACAGGCCGTCTTTCTCTCTGAGTGTCCCGCACAGCTCGACCAGTTCGTCGTCGTTGGTGAAGACCCCGGGCGGGTAGCCTAGCCCGGTTGACATCCCGTGGGCCCCCTCGTCCATCGCCTCTCTCAGAAACCGCTTCATGGCTGCCAGTTCGTCGGGTGAGGCGTCCCTATCTTGGAAGCCCATGACGTTGACCCTTATGGAGCCGTGGCCCACGAATGGTACGATGTTGATGCCTACGCCTCGCGTCTCTATTATGCTTAGGAAGTCGGCGAGGGTCTTCCAGTTCCAGTCAAGGTCGAGCCCCGACGTGAAAGGCCTCAGGTATTGGATGAGGTCCTCTCTGTGTTCGTCGTGGAGGGGATACATAGATAGGCCACAGTTTCCCATGGTCGCGGTGGTCACGCCTTGATGAATATAGCTCTCGCATCTCGTGTTGCCAAGCACCGTGTGGTCTGCGTGCATGTGTACGTCTATCCAGCCGGGGCTCACGCACAGGGCGGAGGCGTCTATTACGCGGGCGTCGCCTGTGTCACGGAGTCTACCGACGTGATCTATTTTTCCGTCTTTAACCGCGATGTCGGCTTTTATCCATGGGCTTCCTGCTCCGTCGAAGAGCCTGCCGCCTTTAATAACGAGGTCGTATGACAAAGAGATTCAATGGATACTTATGTCCTTCATCTAATCTAATGTTTCTCTCATCCAGCTCGTGGCTTACCTTGGAATATTTGAGCACATGAAGTTGGATAATTGGATGAAAAAATATTAACTATGTTTTATTGATGTATCAATAACC
>JAEHCT010000098.1 GCA_020697635.1 Candidatus Bathyarchaeota archaeon | reverse complement strand
CGCCGTTTCCCTAGGTAATCGTCATCTAAAGTGAGCAGCGCTTCTCTTATTTTCACTGTTTTGCCGAGTGTTTTTCTGCGTATTTCCTCCAGGCTTACGGGTGCAATCTTCTCGCGTTCATTGCCCGTGATGAAGGCATCTGTTGCAGAGATCAATCCTTGAATATGGACTAGTAGCTCCCCGAGGCTCATGCTCGTATCGCAAGCCTGAAACAACAAGTCATCCTCGCTTAGTCCTTCGGTCGCCCACCTATACCTGAAACCAAAGGCATCGATAAACCTGACGAGGAGACCGGCTGCGTTCATCTTCTCAGGGGGCTCTGGTAACGTGTAGTACGGTAAATCGCTCATAATATCCCTCTGGACTCTGTTTATTGATCTATTTGAAAATATCCTGATGCGGCGCGCGCATCCGTGGGGTGCAGCCAAGGGTGCGGGGGGTGGGGTTCGAACCCACGGAGGACTAGTCCATCAGGTCCTAAGCCTGACCCCTTTGGCCACTCGGGAACCCCCGCGCGCACCAATACATCCACTGCAACCAGATTAAAACCTTACCGGGAGACTAGACAAGATAGAACCCCGTCTGCCTCCCATCAATCAACCGGCACCCATCCACCGTGAACACCACGTCCTGCTCCAACGCGCACCTGAAACCCTCGCCGCCCCACTCAGGGAGAGGCCCCTCCACCGAAAGCTCCATGGTGAACGCGTAGTTATGCTCCAACGCCACGTCGCCCCGCCCCTCGTTCCACTCCTGCTCCCAGGGAAGCCCAATCAGAGGCCCCGGCTCATGGAGCAACCGTCCCAAGCTGTGACTGTAAACCCTCGGGTTGGGAAGCCCCAAGGCTCTCGCCTCTGCTAGGATGTTACCGAGCATCTGGTTACCGGTGAGACCCCTCCTGAACTCCCCCATGAAGCAGTCCTGCAGCCTGTTTCCCTCCGCCATAAGCCTCCTAGCCCCATCGGGGGCGTCCGTCTCCCCCGGCTTAAGTATGTACGCCCACTCCTGGTGGTCCGTGATGAGCCCGAGGTACCTTATCCCCACGTCGCAGCGGACGAAGTCACCGGGCCGGATCACGTCGTCCCCTTCACCGTGCAGCTCCCTCGCCGCCCCGCCGCGCACGATGGTGAAGAAGGGATTGAATGCCACCGACAGCCCCAGGTCGGCGCACCGCTGCCAGTAGTACCACACGAGGTCCGGGATGGTGGTGACCCCCGGGACGATGGCCTTCCCGCTGTAGCACTCCGCGATCAACGAGTGAGCCACCTTAACCACGTGCTCGTAGAGCCCCACCTCGCTGTCCGTAAGCGTCGCCAGCCACCGAGTAGCACAGGCCTCAGCCGAGACCAGCCTATCCACATACCTCCTGGGCAGCGCCTCCACCAGCTGCTCGAACAGGTTGTGGGTGAGCCCGCCGGCGGCCCACTGGATCGAGCCAACGTTTATCCCTATACGCATCGGGTCCCTCTCCTCCACGACGCCTCCGAGAAGCATCCACTGCTCCCTGTGATGCCTCCTCCCCGGCCACGGCTGATCATACAGGTCCTTTGTGTCGGTGAAGGACAGGTTGATACGCTCCACGCCCAGCTCCGGGCCCCCGTCGTAGAAGACCAGCATCTGGAGTATAGGGCACCACGTGTCCATGGGTATCATCGTCTCATAAACCGGGTCTAGGTCGTCCTCCTGGCAGATGATCAGCCACACGTCGAGACCCGCCTCCCTCATGGCGACGGGAAGCACCTCGTCAAGCCTCTCGGCAAGCACCCGGTCTATTATCTGGGACCGCTCACGCATGGGCAGAACCTTGGGGAAACCCTCTGATACTCGTTCACGTCCAACCATGAATGGAAAACCGTCGACCCACGAGAAATGTTTAACGGTCCACAACAACAGGCAGAGGACAAGACAGGTGAGCTACCTCTTTTCCTCGGACTCGGCTCTCTCCCTGAGCTTCTCCTCGATGACCTTCAGGACCTCGTTCATGTCCACGGGCTTCAGCAGATAAGAGTCGGCGCCGAGGCTGAGGCACTCCGCGGCGTTCTCCAAGGAAGGGAAACCGGTCAGCATCACCTTGACCGCCCCAGGCTGCAGCTCGTTGCCCCTCCTCAACAGATCCGTCCCCGCTATGTCCGGCAGCCTGTAGTCAAATATCACCACGTCGTAGAGGTTATCGCTGAGCTTAGCCTCGGCCTCCGCACCGTTACCGGCCGAGTCGACGGAGTACCCGAACTTCTCGAGGAACAGGGTGAACGTCCTCACGATGTCCTCCTCGTCGTCGATGAGAAGAACCCCTGGTCTAGCCTCGTCCATGTCTCTGCTCCCCGAAATATTACCTGTATTGAAGAGTTTCACCTATATCTTCTTTGTCGAGGGATCACGTCTCCGTGTTCCCCCCATTCCTCCGCCAGGCCATACCTACACATTTATTATTCACATGTAAACCCTGAACCGCGTATGGGCGAGAGGGAAGAGGAGCCACTGAAGACCACGCCGGCGCTCATGGCGACCGGGTTCACGATGATGTTCAGCGACAGCCTCAACAACCGGTTCAACAACCTCCTCGTAGCCGCGTCGGGCGCCACCGTGAACCAGATGGGGTTCCTCCAGGGCGCCAAGAGCCTCAGCGGCAACCTCCTCCAGCTCGTGTTCGGCAGACTCATCGACAGGTACGGAAAGAAGAGGTTCATCGCGGCGGGCCGCATACTCAACGCCGGCGCCATAGCCGCGTTGCTCCTGTTCGACGCCCCGGAGCCGCTTATATGGCTGGTGATTCTAAGCAGCTTCTTCTACAGCATGACTAGACCGTCCTGGAGCAGCCTCTTGGGAGACTACACGACCGAGCGCACCAGGGGCGTGACCATAGGGTTGATCAACAGCGTCAGTCAGATGGGCAGCTTCTTCGCCATGATCATAGCCTTCGCCATAAGCATAACGGATCAAGGCGAGACCACGATCGAGAGCTTCTCCCTAGTGCTCATCTTGGCAGCCGCCACCAGCCTATTGAGCGGCGTGTTCGTGCTCTTCACCAAAGAGAAACCCCCCAAGGGCGCCAGCCAGAGTTTCGAGCTCAACCGACTGATAAAGGACCCCCGGCTCACCCGCTACCTCCTGCTCAACTTCGTGTACGGCATGGGGATGAGCTTCGCGTGGCCCCTCTTCCCCCTGGTCATCACCCACAGGCTCCGCATGAAGGTGTGGCAGATAAGCACCCTGAGCCTCACAAGCAGCCTGGTCAGCACCCTCACCCAGAAGAGGCTGGGCGCCTTCATGGACAGGATCGGCAGGAAGCCCATCATCGTGCTGAGCCGCGTCTCCATGGCCGTGGCCCCCGTCGCCTACGCCGTGGCTACCCAGTGGTGGCACATAGCCTTGGCGGAGCTCTTCCTAGGCGTCGGGATGGCCGCGTGGATGAGCAGCGAGTCCACCTACGTCATAGACCTAGCCCCAGGTGATCTGAGGGCCACCTACCTCGCCAGCAGCACCACGGCGTTCGGGGTCGCCTGCTTCATAGGTAGCAACGTGAGCGGCTATGTCATCGACGCCTACTTCGGCGGCTTGGAGGGGCTGAGCACGGGGCTTTTCTTCTCCGCAGCCCTGCGCGTGGTCTTCGGCCTCGCCTACCTCAAGGCATACGAGTCCATGGGGGACGTAGAGAAATAGTAAAAAACGGCTCCACGTATACAGTGGCAGGTGAAAGTATTGGAGGTCAAATGGCTAGGACACGCCTCGTGGAAGGTGAAGACAGGCGGCACGACCATCTACATCGACCCCTACGAGGGCGAGTACGATGAGGAGGCCGACCTCGTCCTCAGCACCCACCACCACGACGACCACTGCAAGGTGGACAAGATAAAGAAGGTGAAGGGCGACAACACCGTGATAGTGGCTCCCCCCGAGTGCGGCAAGAAGATAGGGTCACCCGTGAAGACCCTGAAGCCGGGCGAGTCGGCTTCCTTCGACGACGTGACGGTAGAGGCGGTGGAGGCCTACAACTACAAGCGGTTCAGGAGCCCCGGGACGCCTTTCCACCCTAAGGGAATAGGTGTCGGGTACATGGTGAAGGCCGAGGGCAAGACCGTCTACCACGCCGGGGACACCGACTTCATAGACGAGATGAAGAAGCTGAAGGGAATAGACCTGCTCCTCATCCCAAGCGGGGGAACCTACACCATGGACAACCCGGAGGCCGCCGAGGCGACCATCGCGATGAACCCCGCCAAGGCGGTCCCCATGCACATATGGGACACCGACCCGACGGAGTACAAGACGATGGTCGAGGCAGGCTGCGACACTGAAGTCATAGTGATGAAGCCCGGTGAGGTCATCACCCTCTAGCCACCCTTTTTTACGCCCTCGACGAGAACCCTGTGTACTCCTCGAATATTCTTCGCATGACCACCCTGTAGGCGGGGTAATACGCCTCGCGGTACTCAGCCGAGTGGTGACGCGGCTCCGGACCCGCCTCATCGAGGCTCCTGTCGTAAAGACGGATCGTTTCATCGTCGAAGTCCAGTTCTAGCTCCACCGCGGCTTCCTTGAACATCCCCCAAAGCGACACGAACTCGCTGGGGTCACCCACATGTTCAGACGACTCCAACATGGCCCTGTACAAGGCTCTGAGGTCTCCCCCCAGCCTGATGTATGGCCTCAGGTTCACCCTCACGAACCTCCCGTCAACCGAGACAGGCTCAACCAGAGGCTCGTCAACATGATCCATCGGGGCCACTCTCTCCGACTCCTCCATGAGCCTCTCCCACGCCTTCTCGCCCATGATGTGTGAGACACCGAACACCCCCTGGTACAGCAGCTTGTATACGTCCCTCACCTCCATACGGGGGCGCATCCGCAGGTGTTCAACCAAGAACGCCCTGAATTTCTCCTCATCCATCTCGCGCTGCCTCATGTGCCGGACGTGGGCCTGTGTTTTCTCTCCCTCGGGGCCAGCCTGATGGCGTCTGTGGGGCAGGTCGAGACGCATAAGCCGCATCCGAAGCAGTTAAAGACATCATACAGCATTTTCCCGTCTGTCATGCCTCTGGCCATGAAGACGCATCGGCCCACACAGGCACCGCAGTCATTGCATTTCTCCACGTCGTCCTCTGCGACGTACCTAGACGTGAGCACCTGTGTGGATATGCCGAACCGCAGCAGCCCGCCCAGCGTGTGGCAGCAGCATGGGCAGCAGCTGCAGATAACCGTAGGCCTATCGTCGCCCTTCATGGTGTAGGCCATGTGGACCAGCCCCGCCTCGTGGCTCATCTCCAGCGCCTCGACGGCCTCCTCGAGACTCACCTCCTGGGGATGGTGCTCCTCAAACTCGAAAGCCTCATCAGCAGCCTTGTCCAGGCTCAGACAGACCTTTGTGGGAGAGTCGCAGTTACCGTACTCTGTCTTGCAGCCGCAGTCCTGCAAGACGATCCTCTCGGCGTCACCTAGTATCTCTTTCATCTCGCCTAGATCGTATACCCGGTGCTCGGTCTCGACCATGACGTTCACAGGGACCGTGACGGCTTTATCGAGGTCTTCCGCGATCTCTCTCAGCCTTTCTTCCGTATAGTCTCTGGGATACCTCTGCCCCATCCTCGACGGCATAGAGGGACATCATCTATGGCTGGATTTAAGGCTTGTAACCTGATTAATCGTCTCGTTGTAGGGAAAATTCATGCTATCCGATAAAAAAATAAATAAACCTTTGACGTCATCAAGGTATTATCCTCATGGGTGAGAAACGAGGGAGATATAGTTAGAAGCAGCTTCATAACTGTTTTTCCCTCATGGACTCGCCATGGTGAATACGTGATAGGAGGCGGATGCTAGAAT